>JBCAXI010000273.1:0-4286 GCA_038534175.1 Planctomycetota bacterium
GCCAGTACGCCAGCGTCCGATCCCCCTCCCCTTCGGCGTGGGCCAGGGCCTCGTCCACCTCGTTGAACGGGCGGACCTCGATCGACGTGTAGCGCACGATGCCCACGGGCGCCGGGGGGCTCGAGCCGTCGAGCACGACCGAGTGAAACCCCACAGGATTCAACGGCTGCCCGTCCACCTCCCACTCCCAGAGGCACGAGCAAGACGCCGTTTTGACGCCGGCGACGATCAACCCGGCGAGCTCGTCGGCCATCGCGCCCGGCGAGCCCCAATGCTCGGCCTCATACACCCGCCCGTCGAACCGGGCGGTGGGGGTGAAGTCAGGGGGTTGGGTGGCGAGGTAGCGGCGCCACAGTGCATCGGGTGTCATTCGACGTCAAGCCGGCTGGCGGTCACGCGATCACCCTCAACGCAGATGATGCTCGACGCCTCAACCGGCGTCCAAGAGCCGCCCACCTTGCCCAGCGGTTCCGACGCGACAATCACCCCGCCAGCGGGCATGAGCAGATCGCATCCCTCAAAGTCGCACAACGCCTCCCGATCCGTGGAGAAGTACAGCGTGCGAGGATCGCCATCGGAGGCATACCGCACGGCCCAGACGCGCTCGCCGTCGCTCAGCGCGCTCGTGCATCGGAAGGGCCCATCAAGCCCCGCCTCCCGTCGGCGAGCGTTCACAATGTTGATCATCGCCACGAGCCCCGCCGCCGGGTCCTCCGCCGCACCGTTCGACATCGCCAGCAGAAACAGGCACTCTGAGTCCGTCGAGCCTCGCAGCGACTCGAACAGCTCAGGCGCGATGTCGCCGTAGAGCTTCTGGCGAATCCTTGAAAAGCCCGTCAGCTCGCCGTTGTGCTGGAACAGCCAACGCTCGTGCGCGAACGGGTGGCAGTTGGCCCGATGCACGCCGCCCGCGGTCGCCTTGCGCACATGGGCAAAGAACAAGCCCGAGCGGATCTGCGCGGCCATACTCCGCAGATTCAGATCGTTCCAGATCGGCCTCGTGTCACGAAAGAGCCCGGGCACCTCTCGCTCCGTGTACCACCCCACGCCGAACCCGTCGCCGTTCGTTGGCCACTCGATCTCTCGAGCGTGCAGCGACTGGTCGATCAGCGAGTGACGAGGCTTAAGGAGCAGCTCCTCGAGATAGATCGGGGCGCCCCGGTAGGCGATCCATCGGCACACGCGCTAGACCCCCGCGCCCTGCCTCGCCTCATTCAGCTTCTTCCGGATCACCGTCTGCAAGATCCCGCCGTTCTTGCAGTACTCGATCTCCACCGGCGTATCCAGACGCAGCACCGCCTCAAACTCGACCACCTCGCCCTTCGGGCACGTCGCACGCACGCTCACACGCTGCCGCGGCTCGATGGTCGCGGGCAACTCGATGTCGAACCGCTCATCGCCCATCAGCCTCAGGCTCTCGGCCGTTTGCCCATCGACGAACTCGAGCGGCAGCACGCCCATGAACACCAGGTTCGACCGGTGGATCCGCTCGAACGACTGCGCGATCACCGCCCGCACGCCGAGCAGATTCGTCCCCTTCGCCGCCCAGTCGCGGCTCGAGCCCATGCCGTAGTCCTTGCCCGCCAGCACCACCAGCGGCACGCCCGCGGCCTTGTACGCCATCGCGGCGTCAAAGATGTACGACACCGGCGCCTCTTGGAACGTATCGCCCTTGGTGAAGTCGCGCGTCCAGCCGCCCTCGGGCGTCTTGCCCGGCCCGTTCTCAGCTAGCTCAGCGGCGATGCGGTTCTTGATGCGAACGTTCGCGAACGTGCCCCGCGTCATCACGCGGTCGTTGCCGCGCCGCGAGCCGTAGGAGTTGAAGTCCTTCTTCTCCACGCCGCGCGAGATCAGGTACTGCCCCGCCGGCGTCTCCGGCTCGATGCGCCCCGCCGGCGAGATGTGGTCCGTCGTGACCGAGTCACCCACGAAGACGAGACATCGCGCCTCCTTCACCGACTTCACCCCCGGCGCTTCCTCCGACATCCCCTCGAAGAACGGCGGGTTCTGGATGTACGTCGAGTCGTCGTCCCACGGGTACAGCTCGGACTTCGAGACCGGCACGTTGTTCCATGTCTCGTTCTCCTCGTAGACCTTGGCGTACTTCTCCTCGAACTGCTCGCGCGTCAGACACATCGCGACCAGCTCGCGCACCTCCTCGTTCGTCGGCCAGATGTCCTTGAGGTAGACGTCCTGGCCGTCCGGCGTCCGCGTCAGCGGCTCGTTGTAGACATCGATGTCCACCGTGCCCGCGATCGCGTACGCCACCACCAGCGGCGGGCTCGCCAGGAAGTTTGCCTTCACCTTCGGGTGCACACGCCCCTCAAAGTTGCGGTTGCCGCTCAGCACCGACGCCACGGCCAGGTCGCCCTCGATGACCGCCGACTCGATCTCCGGCGGCAGCGGGCCCGAGTTGCCGATGCACGTCGTGCAGCCATAGCCCACGGTGTTGAACCCAAGCGCGTCAAGATCCGCCGTGAGGTTCGCCTTGTCGTAGTACTCCGTCACGACCTTCGAGCCGGGTGCCAGAGAGGTCTTTACCCAAGGCTTGCGCGTCAGGCCAAGCGCCCTCGCCTTCCGCGCAACCAACCCCGCGGCCACCATCACATCGGGGTTCGACGTGTTCGTGCAGCTCGTGATCGCCGCGATCACCACCGAGCCGTGCTCGAGCTCGCTCGTCATGCCGGGCGTCTCGCCCGGTCGCTCGTGCGTGTGCTTCACCATCGCGGTCGCGCCGGTGTGCGCCGGATCGACGCCAATCCCCTGTGGCCCGTTCGGCGCGGTCAACGCCCGCTTGAACTCGCCTTGCAGGTCCGCGAGGTTGATGCGGTCTTGCGGACGCTTCGGCCCGGCCAGCGAGGGCTGCACGCTCTCGAGATCCAGCTCGAGCACGTGCGTGAACTCGGGGTCGGGCGTGTCCGGCGTCCAGAAGAAGCCCGACGCCTTCGCCCACGCCTCGGTCAGCGCGACCTCCTCGTCCGTCTTGGCGGTGAACTTCAGATAGCTCAGCGTCTTCGAGTCGATCGGGAAGAACCCGCACGTCGCCCCGTACTCCGGCGCCATGTTCGCGATCGTCGCGCGATCCGGGATGGACAACTCCGCAAGCCCCGGCCCAAAGAACTCCACGAACTTCTCAACCACGCCAAACGCGCGCAGCTGCTCGGTCACCGTCAGCACAAGGTCCGTCGCCGTCACGCCCTCGCGCAGCCGTCCATTGAGCTTGAAGCCGACCACCTCAGGCGTGAGCATGTACACCGGCTGGCCCAGCATCACCGCCTCGGCCTCGATGCCGCCCACGCCCCAGCCCAGCACGCCCAGCGCGTTGATCATCGTCGTGTGGCTATCCGTGCCGACGAGCGAGTCGGGATACACCTGTAACTCGCCGTTCATCGAACGCGTCAGACACCCTCGCGCGAGGTACTCCAGGTTCACCTGGTGCACGATCCCCGTCGCCGGCGGCACCGCTCTGAAGTTATCCAGCGACTCCTGGCCCCACTTGAGGAACTTGTACCGCTCGTTGTTCCGCTCGAACTCCTTCTCCGCGTTGATCGTCAGCGCCACACGCGTCGCGAAGTCGTCCACCTGCACCGAGTGATCGATCACCAGATCGCACGCCACGGCCGGGTTGATCTGCTCCGGGTCGCCGCCCAGCTTCTGCATCGCGTCGCGCATCGCCGCCAGATCCACCACGCATGGCACGCCCGTGAAGTCCTGCAGCACCACACGCCCCGGCGCAAACGGCATCTCGACCCGGTTCACGCTCTTGGCGTTGTAGCTCGCGAGGCCCGAGACGTCGTCGGCGGTGACGGTGAACCCATCGAGGTTGCGCAGCATCGCCTCGAGCAGCACGCGGATCGAGTAGGGGAGCCTGGCCACGCCGACGCCCACGCCCTGCTTGTCGAGCTCTTGGAGATCCCAGTAGCTGTACGTCTTGCCGTGGAGGTCGAGGGTCTTCTTGGCGTTGAACGGGTCGGCGGGCATGGGACCTCCATTGGGCCTGATTCCAAGGGCGATGAAACGCGGCCAAGAGCGGGTGATGGGCGTTTTGATATGTCTCTATAAAGACCTTAGGCGGTGGGTTTCTTGACGACGACCACGTCCGGCAGCCACGACGTCTCGCCCGTTCCCATCGGCACGCCGCCACGCTCCCAGCCCTTGTGCGGGCGCTGCACCACCACGGACTCGCTCTGCACATCCAGCGTTGCGCCCAGCGGGCCCGCGTTGTACACAAACGAATCGCCGATCCACCCGTACGTCCGCCACGACGGATGCACGTGCCCGCACAC
>JBCAXI010000274.1:0-4272 GCA_038534175.1 Planctomycetota bacterium
GCCGACAGTGACCTCCATCGAGGAGAGCTCGGCGCCCATGCCGTCGAGGAAGACCGCCCCGGCCGGCACCGCGACCGTTCGCATCGAGCTTCTGCTCGTGCAGGACGTGGCCAACAGCGGCGGCTCCATCTTCTTCGATGGCGCGTTCCTCGACTGCGTCTCGGGCGATTGCTCCGTGACCACCGACCCGAGCTGCGCCGCCGCCGACATCACCGCGACCGGTGCCTGCACGCCCGGCATGGGTGACGGCGTCGTCGACCTCTCTGACTTCTCCTGCTACCTCGCCGAGTGGTCCGCCAGCTCGGCCTTCGCCGACATCACCGCGACCGGCTCCTGCGTCGTTGGCTCCGGCGGCGATGGCGTCGATCTATCGGACTTCTCTTGCTACCTCGCCGAGTGGTCCGGCGGCTGCGACGGCGACCCCGGCACGCCCGGCTAACCCAGTTCTCCCCTTGAGCAGCGTCGCGCGCTGTTCCTGACTCTTTGTTCGGCGCCCGCGACGGCGGGCGCCGAATGTTTCCCTTGCCCGCCACAGTCGCTTCGGCGACTATGACGGGCCTGATGTTGAGAGCGTGTGCGTATGAACGCACCCAGTGTCCATGTCCGATTTGTTTCGTACGAAGGAGAGATTTCGATGAGAGTCAAGACTGCCTCGGCCGCCCTCGCGGTCCTCGCCGGTGTCGCTGGTTTCGCCAGCGCCCAGAACCTGCTCGGCAACGGAAGCTTCGAGACGCCCGACGCGTCGGGCGGCGATGTGCCGGGCGCCCCCGCCCCGTGGCTCGGCTTCAACGATCCGAACACCCAGTTCACCACCCAGGCCGAGGCGTTCGACGGCGTCCAGTCGCTCAAGACGTTCGGCCCGTTCGACTTCATCGGCGGCGGCACCGGCATGGTGCAGCAGGTCCCCGCCATCGCCGGCGAGACCTACACCGGTGAGATCCAGGCGTTGCAGCAGTCCGGCGACGCTCTCCAGGGCGGCAACTTCGGCGTGTTCAAGCTCGAGTTCCTCGACGCCAGCGGCCAGTTCGTCGCCGGCCTCGGCCAGCCCGCCGGCACCCCCCTGGCCGGCTTTAACGTGTTCGAGTCGAACGCGTTCGACGCCTCCAGCCCGCTCGACGCGTGGACGCAACTCGGTGTTGGCGGCGTTGCTCCGGCCGGTACCGCCACGGTCCAGGCCGTCATCGTGCAGGTGCAACTCGGCGATGGCGCCGGCGGCTTCACCGGTGGCGCGATCTTCTGGGACGCCGCCACCGTGACCGTCCCGGCTCCCGCTTCCGCCGCCCTGCTCGGCCTCGGTGGTCTCGCGGCCGCCCGTCGTCGCCGCTAATTTCTGCGACATCAACGCACACTTCGAAGCGCCCGCGTTCGAACGCGGGCGTTTTTTTGCGCCCTCGCGTCGGGACTCGGAGCAGGATCAGTACGGCGGCAGGTTCAGCACGCCACCGCCGGGCGGGCTGATCACGCTGTTCTCGCCGGCCCAGGTGCCGCTCGAGTGGCGTGACTGCCAATCGTTGGGGCCGATCCATGCGTCGGCGGGGCTGGCGCCTCCGTGCCCAACGCCGTAGCCGTAGCCGTTGCCATACGAACCGCCCCCACGGCTCGCAACGCTCACGAGCACCAACATCCCCAAAGCAAACGAGAAGCCGAGCACCGCCAGCACGCCGCCTCCCGCCATGCACGCGCGGGGGTGCGATCGCATCCAGGGCCACGCTCGAGCCCATCCCCGGCGCGACCACTCGACGCCGCTCCGGACCACACGCTCGCCCCGATTCACCCAGACTTCGGCGCCGCCCGCAGACGATCCGTTCGACATGACTCAACTCCCGCTGCGATGTCTCTCGGCCCGGGCACGATGCCCTGGCCATCCCGAGACGCGCTCACCCGGGCACGAGCCCATCACGCGTGATCAGCACGGGTTGAACCGCCGCAGCGAAGTGGGTGTTGCCGCCCGAAAGAAGATGGCCCTAACCCGCGACGTCGCGAGACCTCATCACTCGCCCTCCGTCTGCTGACCGCTGTCTTCGGCGCTGTCACCCGCGTTGTCTTCCGCGTCTTGCTCCGCCAGGCGGTGCAGCGCCCGCTCGAAGCCCTCCTCGGCCCGCCTCTTGACGGCGTCGAAGCTGCCCTGCACACCGCGGCCGCTCTCCTGCGCGAGGTTGGTGTGGAATCGCAGAAACGACTCGACCCCCTTGCCGTGGTGGTAGTAGTCCCGCAACTCGTACACCGCGACAAGCCGCAGACACGTGGCGCACCGCGCGTAGATGAGATCGGCCTGTCCCGGCTCCCGCGCGATGATGTTTCGCAGGTCGACCGAGCCGCAATTCTGGCACGTCTGGCGGTGGGTCTGCATCGTTTGTCTCCGTCTACACCGACCACCCGAGCACGCCCCACCAGAGCAGGCCGATCGTGTATGTCATCGCCAGCCCGCCGCCTGTGAGCAGGATGCCCGGCAGCAGAAGGTCTCGCGACGACAGCTGGCCCGAGCTGAACACGATCGCATTCGGCGGCGTCGAGATCGGCAGGGCCATCGCCATGGAACAGCTAAACGCCACGCCGATCAACACCGGCGAGGGAGACGCGAGCCCAAGTCCGATCACGATCGGCAGAATGAGGTTCGCTGTCGCCGTGTTGCTCATCATTAGCGACATGCCGCAGGCGAGCACGCCCACGATCACCGCGAGCGCGATCGGGCCCACGCTGTCCGTCGGCAGCCGCTCGACCAGCCAATCGGCCAGGCCGCTCTGCATCACCACCACACCCAGGCATAGCCCGCCGCCCATCATGAAGAGCACGTCCCACGAGAGCCCGCGGAAGTCCTTGCTATCCAGCACGCGCAGCCCGAAGAACGCAAGCACCGGCAGCAGCGCCACCGTGCCCGACGCGAGCCCATGCAGCCCGCTCGCCAGCCAGCCGAGCATGGTCAGCAGCGTGACCAACAGCGTCAGCCACGCCCGTCCGGACATCTTCGACTCCACCGGCGGCACATTGATCACAAGTGGCTCGCCGCGACGCCCGTTGAGTAGCAACAGCAGGCCCCACGCCGCCAGCAGCATCACCACCAGCACCGGCGCGGCCATTGCCATCCACATCGCAAACCCTGGCACGGCATCGAGCTCCGCGAGATACTGCAACGCGATCGCGTTCGGCGGGCTCCCGATCGGCGTGCCCACGCCCCCGATGTTCGCGGCGAAGGGCACCGCCAGCAGCAGCGACGTCCGCGCCCGATCGCCCGCGGGCAGACTGTTCGTGATTGGCAGCACGATCGACAGCACCATCGCGGCCGTCGCCGTGTTGCTCAGCCACATCGATAGAAACGCCGTCGTCACCATCACACCGAGCATGAGGCGCGCCATCGACCCGCCGGCGCGCTGGATGACCCAGCGCGCCAGCCGCTCGTCGAGCCGCTGCTTGTGCAGCGCGGCCGACAGCGTGAACCCACCCAAAAACAGCAGGATGATGTTCGAGAAGAACGGCGACGTGAACGTCGCCCCCGCCACGGAGCCATCCGGCAGAGCGCCCATTAGCCACGTGAGCGCCAGCCCCAGCACGACAAACGCCGTGAGGAACAACGGCACCGCCTCGGTCATCCAGAGCACGCCGGCGATGACCATGATCGCGAGTCCGACCTGCGCCGCGTCGCTCATGTCGACCGCGTCCAGCACGCCCGACAGCACCAGCGACACCACTCCGACGACCACCGCCCCAGCCACGATCTGCCCGGCCCACCGCCTGGCATCCACCATCCACCGCCTCCCGCCTGAGCTGCCCGTGTCATGATAGGAAGCCGACGCCCGCTGCTCGTGCGTCTAACGATCACCCGAAGCGCATCGGAGACCGCGCATGGGATTCTTCAGACTCGTCCTCGAACTCATCGGCATCACGCCGCCACCGGAGAAAGAAGACGCGGAACGTCGCGTGCCCGAAGGCGCTCGAGTAGTGCGGCCGCCGCCGCCAACGCCAAGTTCGGATGAAGCCAATCCGCCGACCAAGGACGCCAAATCAGAGTGACGCCTGCCAGCGAGCGCAGCCCTCACCCCGGCCAGATATCGGCATCTAGAAACTCCACCGAGTTCCCCGCCGGATCGCGCGCGTAGATCGACCGCCCCGGGTTGAAGTCCGGCGGCCCCCACTCGCGCTCCAGCTCGATCTCGACGCCGCCGGCGAGCAGACGCTCGCGCATCGCGTCCAGGTCATCGACCCGAAACGCGATATGCCCCGGTCCATCCGCGCCATGCGTCGGCACGCCCCGCCCCTCCCGCCGCGCAACGCTCG
>JBCAXI010000275.1:0-4259 GCA_038534175.1 Planctomycetota bacterium
GCCGATCTGACGGGACGGACGCTGCTGATCGGCGCCCATCCACTCGCCCATGCCCAGTGGGCCGCCGGCGCTAAACCCGCCCGTTCGCACAAACCGGTCTGACTCCACCACACGCCTCGCCACTGCCAGTAGCAGCGCCCATGCCATGTTCGCCGTGCCCTCGGTGACCGCGTCGGGCGTGTTGGTCACAAGCACCCCGCGCTCGCGACACGCGTCCAGATCGATGTTGTTGAACCCCACCGCGAAATTACACACGCCCCGAAGGCCAGGCCCGCACGCGTCGAGCAGCTCGGCATCGACCGCGTCGCTGAACATCGAGACGAGCACGCTCGCGCCTCGCACGTGCTCGATCAGAGCACCACGCTCGAGCCGCTCGGCCGGACCGCCCCGCACGCGGGCGCCCAGCTCGGGGTCCATGGGCAGCTCGCCCGGAACACGCCGGGTCACGACAACAAGAGGATGCTCGGTCATGCTGAACGTAACCTAGCGCCTCCACATGTCCGATTCGCTCTTTGCCATCGAGACCCCACCAACCCAAAATCTCAGGGATTCCGTGTTTTTTTCTTGGAATCTTCTCCACGGCGGGGGGAGTCGCATCGCGGAGATCGCGCTCGTCCTCGCAGAGGCGGATCCCGATCTCGTCGTCCTCACCGAGTTCCGCTCGGGCGCAGGCGGCGCCTTGCGGGGGCTCCTTGCCGACCGAGGCCTCGAACACCAACTCACGACCGAAGCCCACCGCACGCAGAACGGCATGCTCGTCGCCGCACGAACGCCGCTGCATCGCGCCGAGATCGCTGGCGAGCGACCGGGCGACCGTCTGCTGCTCGCCCTGGCGACCGACTGGCAACTCGCGATCACCGCGGCCCATCTCCCGTGCGACGTGCCGTCCGACCCTCGCTTTTCAAGCCTGAATCGGCTCTGGAAAAATCTTGTAAAATCATCCAAAACAACGACTTATGAACATCACGCGATCATCGGCGATCTCAACGCCGACCGCGCCGCTGAGGTAGGCGCCCGCCCCGGCACGCCCGCGTTTCGCCTGGGCCAACTCGCGACCTTGGGCTACGTCGACGCCTTCATCGCCTCCGGCGGCGATCGTCGCGAGATCTCGTGGCGTGGCCATCGCGGCGAGAGCGCGCGCCTTGATCACACGCTGCTCTCGCCCGCCCTCGCCCCGCGCCTGCGCTCGGCGTCGTACCTCGGATCGCCCCTCGCGCGTCGCGTCTCGGACCACGCGCCGATGGTTGTTCGCCTCAAGGCAAGCGACGGCCGCGCCCGTGCGAGCTAGCACCGACCTCGCTTTCGAGCGTGTTTTTTCGGGAGAAATCCACAATTGCGGGCCGATCCCGACTTGCACACACCCCTCCCATGGGGTACAACCCGCGCCGGTCGGACGGAGCATCGACCGCGTTCGCCCCTGTTTTACAAGGGCCACAGCCCATCCGGCGAGAGAGCCGAACGGGGGCGTCACGACGAACGGGCCACAGAAGGAGTCACGGCAATGGCCAAAAGAACCGCGAAAAAAGCCAAGAAGAAGGTCGCTCGCCGCCCGGCGGCGAAGAAAAAAGTCACCAAGCGCACCGCGAAACGCACCACCAAGAAGGCGCCGGCGGCGAAAAAGCCCGCCAGGATCTCGCCCGCCCCCAAGCCGCGCACCAAGAGCGAGGTCCTGACCCTCCTCGCCGAGCACACGGGCGTCTCCAAGAAGGAGGTCGCCGCCGTCTTCGAGACCATGGAGACCATCATCGGCGCCGACCTCTCCAAGCGCGGCCCCGGCGTCTTCAACGTCCCCGGCCTCATGAAGGTCCTCGTCCAGCGCAAGCCCGCCACCAAGGCGCGCAAGGGCATCAACCCCTTCACCGGCGAGCCGACCGTCTTCAAAGCAAAGCCCGCGCGCAACGTCGTCAAGGTGCGCCCCCTCAAGGGCCTCAAGGACCTCGTCTGACGGACTCCGAGTCGACCAGGCCGGTCCTGGCCAGGACCAGACCTTCACCGATTCAATCGCTCGAAGAGCGCACCAAGCCCCGACACGCGTCGGGGCTTTTTTGTGCCATCTACACTCAACCGATGCGCGTGCACACCCATCCCGCGACCGCGCCCGTCGCGCTCGAGTCCACGCTGCTGCTCCACGGCGTGCCGCGAGACAGCGCACGCCCACTCACCGATCGAATCGACGCCACGATTCGCGCGCACGGCGCCACGCCGATGATCGCCGCAGTCTTCAAGGGAGCGCCCACGCTCGGCCTGTCCAACGCCCAGCTCGATGAGCTGCTCGAAGCGCCCGACGTGCCCAAGGCCAACACCGCGAACCTCGGGCTCGCGATCCACAGCGGCCGACACGCCGCGACCACCGTCTCCACCACTATGGAGATCGCCGCCGCCGCGGGCGTTCGCACGTTCGCGACGGGTGGCCTCGGCGGCGTGCACAAGGGATACGACCGCCACCTAGATGTCTCCGCCGACCTCGCCGCGCTCGCCCGGCACCCCGTCGCGGTGGTCGCTGCCGGCGTGAAGTCGCTCCTCGACGTCGTCGCGACACGCGAGGCCCTTGAGTCCCTCGGCGTGCCGGTCATCGGATTCCGGACCGACGCCTTCCCCGCGTTCTACCTGGAGCGCTCCGAGGCCAACGTGGACGCGCGTTTCGACGAGCCCGCCGCCCTCGCGGCGTTTTTGGCAGACGAGCTCACGCGCACAGGCCGCGGGGTGCTCGTCGTGCAGCCCCCGCCGCGCGAGCACGCGATCCATCCGGCTCGGTTCGAGTCGTGGCTGCGGCAAGCCGAGCAACACGCGGGCGACAGCACGGGGCGAGACGTCACACCCGACACCCTCGCGGCACTCCACGAGCTGTCCGACGGCGCCACGCTGCGCACCAACATCGAGCTCGTCGTCAACAACACAAAGCTGGCCGCCCAACTCGCCGCGTGCATGGAAGGCGGCGCCTGAGATGGGCATCTATCTCCGCAGCCTCGCGGGCGATTTCCACGTCAACAACCGCGGCTGGGGGCTCCTGCTCCGGCTCGCCTTCGAGAACGGTTGGACGCCCGCCGGCGCGCTCCCACCCATCGGCTGGAAGGCCACCACGCCAGACGGGCTCCCTCGCTCCTGGAACCCCGCGGACTACTTCACCGGGCGAGGCCAGCGCGTCCGCGCCTCCGACGCCGCCGCGCTCGCAGACGCGCTCGAATCGGTCCTCGACGACCTCCCCAACCACGACACCCACGCCGAGGACGCCCGACGCCTCGACGCGCCAGGTTTCCCCGTGCTCTACGCCGAGCCCGAGGACCACACGCCGACACCTTTCCAGGTGTTCGGCGGCATCAACAAGCCCAAGTACCGCTGGCTGGTCGCCTACGCCCGGGCCGGCGCCTTCGGGATCTGGTAACGCTCGGGGCAACTCCGCGAAATCGCCCATCTTCACGGGCCTTTTCGAAATCTTAGCGCCGACACTCCTCCGCCCCAACGGCCCATGGACGGGTCTCGGCTACCATTGCGCTCGGAGGAGATATATCACCGGCTCGGACCATTTCATGGCCCGTCCGGGCTGTGGCGGACCTCGTGCCGCACACAGTGTCAGGGGTGCACTCGGAATCGAATCGGTCGGCCATGTTCGCCGCGGCCCGGTCGCCGCCACCCCGCGACCGATCTGTTGACGCCGGACCAAACCGACCCCATCGAACGGCCCAGAGATCGGGCTTGGACCCAAAGAGCCACAGGGATCACCAAGGAGCGTAGAGAAATGCAGAAGACCCTCACCATCGCCGCCCTCATCGCCTGTTGCGGCGTCGCCGCCGCGCAGGACTCGGTCTCCACCAACCCCGACGGCGGCAACGGCCTCCCGGGCGACGCGCTCGACCCGTTCGCGGGCAGCCTCCAGACCACCTCGTACGTCCTCGACCTCGCCGACCTCACATCCAGTTGGGGCAACAACTTCGCGATCGGCCCGGTCGCCAAGCTCCCCAAGCTCTCCGGCAACAACCCCGCCGGCTTCTTCAACAACCTCCCCTCTGGCAACTCCGTGGCGCAGGATGTCCTCACCGGCGTCAACCTGCCCAGCTCCTCCTACGCCTTCTGGGATGTCGCCGGCGCCGGCGTCAACACCGAGTCCTTCAGCGGCTCCTCGCTCAACACCGCGGGCACGAGTGTCTCCGCGACCGACATCGAGAACGCCGCCGAGCGCCTCGACCAGGTCGCCGCCCACCTCGGCTCGTTCAGCTCGCTCAACTCGCCCGCGGACACGACCTACTCCGGCGTTTCTTCGG
>JBCAXI010000276.1:0-4238 GCA_038534175.1 Planctomycetota bacterium
TCCTTGGCGCCCGCGCGGCTGCGCTCGCGTTGTGACTCCATCTCCTTCTCGAAGCCCGCGACGTCGACGATCAGGCCGCGCTCTTCGGCCATGAGCTGGGTGAGGTCGAGCGGGAAGCCGTAGGTGTCGTAGAGCTGGAAGGCGTCCTCGCCAGAGACCTGCTTGCTCTTGGCGACATCCTCGAACATCTTGATACCGCGATCCAGCGTGCGCCCAAAGCTCTCCTCCTCGTCGAGGATGATCGCCTGCACACGTTGCGGGTCCTTGCGCAGCTCGGGGAAGGCGTCGCCCAGGCTCTCGACGACCATGGGGACGAGCCCAGAGAAGAAGCCGCTCTTGGCGTTGAGCTTCTGACGCCCGAAGCGGACCGCTCTGCGAAGCACGCGGCGCAGCACGTAGCCGCGGCCCTCGTTGCTCGGGGTGGCGCCGTCGGTGATGGCGAGCGTCAGCGTGCGGATGTGGTCGGCGATCACGCGGTAGGCCATGTCGACGTCGTCTTTGTCGTCGGCGCCGAGCTTGCCCTGGTACGGGCGCGCGCCGGTCGCCTGCTCGATCGCGACGAAGAGCGGGCCGAACAGATCGGTGTCGTAGTTCGATCGCTTGTTTTGGAGAACCGAGACGAGGCGTTCGAGGCCCATGCCCGTGTCGACATGGTTCGCCGGCAGCGGACGGAGGCTCGCGTCCTGCTGGCGGTCGTACTGGATGAACACGAGGTTCCAGACCTCGAGCACATCGGGGTCGTCCTGGTTCACAAGACTCGCGGCGTTGCGGCCTCCGATGCGGTCGAAGTGGATCTCCGAGCAGGGGCCGCAGGGACCGGTGTCGCCCATCTCCCAGAAGTTGTCCTTGGCGTTGCCGGGCAGCACGCGCTCCGGGGGCAGGTGCTTGAGCCAGAGCTCTCTGGCCTCATCGTCCGCGGGCTGACCTGTGGAGGCGTCGCCCTCGAAGTAGGTCGCGTAGAGCCGATCGGCGGGGAGGCCCAGCACGTTGGTCAGAAAGTCCCAGGCCCAGTTAATTGCCTCGGCCTTGAAGTAGTCGCCGAAGGACCAGTTGCCGAGCATCTCGAAGAAGGTGTGGTGGTAGGTGTCCTTGCCGACGTCCTCGAGGTCGTTGTGTTTGCCGCCAGCGCGGATGCACTTTTGGGAGTTCGCCGCCCGTTTCACGCCGACGAGCGGCGAGCCGGGCGGGACCTGCTCGAGAAAGACCGGCTTGAACTGATTCATGCCCGCGTTGGCGAACATGAGCGTCGGATCGTCGTGGGGGACGACGGGGCTCGACGGCGTGTGGGTGTGGGCGTGGGTCTTGATGAAGTAGTCGAGGAAGGCCTGGCGGACGCGAGCGGCGGTCCATCGGGGATCGCCCGTCCAGGGCTGCGGACGCGAGTCTGAGGAGGGGGAGGGATTCGAGCGTGCGGTGGACATCGTGGGCTTTCCGGCGTGCGGCGGTCGGGTGATGGCGTGCGGGTTAGATGGTACGGGCCCCCCGTTCGACGGAGGGTTCTCGGTCGCGCGCGGTGGGGCGGGTCGCACGGGTCAGGCGGGCGGGACCGAAAAAGTGGAGTTTGCGTTTCTCATTTCCTGGCACATCGGGAAATGCGTGCCACGTTCTCGGACGCCCCCCAACTTTGAGTGAGGGCGAGAGAGGAGCGCTTTCGTGGCAGGGAACCTGATCGAGAAGAAAATCGTGCTTTTTGCGGCTGCGGCGGGCCTGGTGGCCTCGCCAGCGTTCGGCATCCTGGTTCGGGATGATCGGACGCAGGAGGCGTACCTTGGCGCCGCGCAAGATGAGATGTTCCGCCCGGTGGGCAAGGTCGTGCGCAACGGCATCCTGCGTGGCGGGGGCGTGCTGGTGAGCGAGCGATTCGTGCTCACCTCGGCCGGCAATGTGATCAACACCACGCCGGACGAGTTCGAGTTTGAGTTCAATATCGGCGGCGAGATGTACGACGTCGCGTCGATCAAGATCCATCCGAAGTTTTACAACGACCCGATCAACGGCGCCGACCTCGCGCTGGTCGAGCTGGCCCAGGACGTGCCGGCCGAGATCAAGCCCGCGAGTGTGTATGGCGGCAGCGACGAGATGGGGCGCGAGGCGATCCTCGCGGGCCCGGGCACGTCGGGCCCCGGTGCCGGCGGCGGCCTGTTCCAGGACGGCCAGTTCCGAGCTGGAACGAACATGATCGACGAGGTCTTCGACGACGGGAAGATCGCCTGGCTGAAGACCGACTTCGACAACCCCAACAGCTCAACGCCAAACCCGCTCGGCTCGGACACGCCGACGGACATGGAGTTCGGCATGGGCTCGGGCGACTTTGGTGCGCCGTTGTTCATCGAGCTGAACGGCCGCAAATTCGTGGCGGGTGTCGCGTCGTACTTCACGCCGAACGCGCTCTACGGCTCGACGAACTTCTACACCCGTGTCAGCCACTACGCCGACTTCTTTGAGGACTGCGGCATCATCGTCGAGGTCCCGGCACCGGCGAGCCTGGCGATGATCGGGCTGGGCGTGCTGCTGTCGGGCGGGCGTCGCCGACGCTGACTCGAGCTCCCTGCTGACGGAACTGAAAGCGGACCAACGGAGCGGGCACCGAGCGATCGGTGCCCGCTTTCGTGCGCGCTCGACGCGGATCGATACCATCCCGGTGACGGACCGCCGAGGGATCGGCTCTCGGAGCGAACGATCGACGCGGATGCCCCTCGCGAGTCGGGGGAGGATGGACTCGACGCATGCGCACCTTTGATCTGTGTGTGATCGGCTCAGGCCCCGCCGGGCAACGGGCGGCGATCCAAGCGGCCAAGCTCGGCAAGCGGGTCGCGGTGATCGAGGCCCGCGAGGTGGTCGGCGGGGTGACGGTGAACACCGGCACGATCCCGTCGAAGGCGTTGCGCGAGGCGATCCTGCACCTCTCGGGGCGCCCGTCGGCGCTGCCGCACATCGAGGATTTCTACGCGGCCCGCAACTCGACGTTCACCGGGCTGCAGGCGTCGGTGCAGCGTGTGATCACGCATGAGATTGAGACGGTGCGTCGGCACCTGGCCTCGAATGGCGTCGAGGTGCTGCACGGGGTCGGGTCGTTCATTGATCCGCACACCGTGCGCGTGGAGGGGCGCTTCGGTGAGGACGAGATCCGGGCCGAGTTCGTGCTCGTCAGCGTGGGCTCGAGCCCCGCGCGGCCAGACGGGATTCCGTTCGACGGCGCGAACGTCATCACTTCCGACGAGATCATGAAGCTGGGTTATCTGCCGACCTCGGCGATCGTCGTGGGCGGCGGCGTGATCGGAACGGAGTACGCGTCGATGCTCACGGCGCTCGGCGTGCGGACGACGCTTGTGGAGGGACGCCACGAGCTGCTCGGATTCGTGGACGAGGAGGTCGCCGAGGCGCTCCAATATCACCTTCGGCAGGCCGATGCGACGATCCGTTTCGGCGAGAAGGTCGTGAAGGTCGAGGTCGCCGAGCCGACGGGGCAGGCTCGCACGGCGAACGGGCAGATGGTGATCGCGACGCTGGAGAGCGGCAAGACGCTCAAGGCCGACGCGCTGCTGTACGCGGTGGGACGCCAGGGCTCGACGGACAAGCTGCAACTCGAGAACGCGGGGCTGGAGGCCGACCGGCGCGGACGGCTGAAGGTCGACGAGAAGTACCGCACCAGCGTGCCGCACATTTATGCCGCGGGCGACGTGATCGGCTTTCCGGCGCTGGCGTCGACGTCGATGGAGCAGGGTCGGCTGGCGGCGTGCGACATGTTCGGCGTGACGGTGAACTCGATGCCGGATCTGTTGCCGTACGGGATCTACTCGATCCCGGAGATCTCGATGGTCGGGTGGACGGAGGGGCGATTGACGGAAGAGGGGATTCCCTTTGAGTCGGGCAAGGCGCAGTACGACGAGATCGCACGGGGCATGTTGCTGGGCGACGAGATCGGGATGCTCAAGATGCTGATCCATCAGGAGACGCAGCAGATTCTGGGCGTGCACGTGATCGGCTCGGGCGCGACGGAGCTGATCCACATCGGGCAGGCCGCGATGGCGTTCAACGCAACGGTCGACTACTTCGTGTCGGCGGTGTTCAACTACCCAACGCTGGCGGAGTGCTACAAGGTCGCGGCATGGAACGGCCTCAACAAGCTGCGAGCGATCTGATGGCCAAGAAGGCGGCGAAGAAGAAGGCTCGCAAGAAGGTCGCCAAGAAGCCGCGTGTGGCCGGGCCAGATCGCACGGACGAGGCGCCGCGGCACC
>JBCAXI010000277.1:0-4213 GCA_038534175.1 Planctomycetota bacterium
GCGCGGCGACGGTCTGCTCCTCGCTCAGGCCCGCGCCCTTGCCGATCGCGGTGTGCGCCGCGACGCAGTAGCCGCACCCGTTCGCCTCGCCGACCGCGAGTTGGATCGCCTCCTGCTGCGCTCCGGTCAGCTCGAACTTCGAGGCCGCCCCGCCCATGCCCAGGTAGAAATCGAGCACCGCCGGCGAGTTCGCCATGCCCTTGAAGATGTTGAAGTGCTTGCCCTTCAGCGGCCCATCAAAGATCTCCTTCGCGCGGCCGGAGGCGGTGGCGGGATCGACAACTTGCAAGCGTGCCATGGTGGGCTCCTTCGTGCTTCGAGTTCGGGCCAGTCGCGCCCGATGGGTGTGTGACACGGGTTCAATCGTGACACAGAGTTCTACGGCGAAAGGAAACGCCGGACGAGCCCTGGGGTATTCCATAGGCCCCGGGTCTTCCATACGATTGTGGGGAGCTATCTCAGATCCTCGGATGGGCGCCGGGCGTGTGAACGAACGGTGAGCGGATCACGAAGTGATATGAGATGTGCGCTAAAGGCCGTTATCCCTGTGCGGAAGGGGTCTTTGCGGGGCTCGGGGCGGTCGTCGCGGCGGTAGCATTCATGGGTCGTTCCACGCCGGTGGAGGATCCGCCGGCGCCTTGGAGTGGGCGTCTCGGGATGATGATCGAGCGCCGGGCCGAGGCCCTGTCATGTGAGTGATCGCGAACACGTCCGTGGGCACGAGGCCCAAGACGGACGGACAGGAGTTGACCTGTGAGACACGAGCCCGCCCCCCACTCGGCCGAGCCGTCGCACGACACGCCGGCGATCACGCCCGGCCAGCGGTTCCGACTCCAGTCGCCCCAGCCCACGTTCGGGGGCCCGCAGGGCCCGGGCGTGACGCGGATGGACACGCACTGCCACTCCAAAGCGTCGGATGGTCCGGCGATCGCCGCCCTCGGCGCTATCGGCTGCCCCGAGTGCTTCAGCGAGCCCGAGGCCGTGTATGACCAGGCCAAGGCCAGGGGCATGGACCTCGTCACCATCACCGACCACGACACGATCGACGGCGCCATGACGCTCGTCGAGCGCGGCTTTCAAGACTTCGTCGTCGGCCAAGAGGTCAGCGTGCTCTTTCCCGAGGACCGCTGCAAGCTCCACGTGCTCGTCTGGGGCCTCACGCCCGAGCACCAGGAGGAACTCAACCTGGGCGGTCTGCGCCACGACGTGTACGCGTTCGCCAGCTGGTTGCGCGACCACAACCTTGCTCACGCCTTTGCCCATCCGCTCTACCTGCAGAACGGCCGACTCACCCGGTGGCACGTCGAGCGCGCCTCGCTGCTATTTAAGGGCTTCGAGACGCTCAACGGCGCCCACCCCGCCAAGCACAAGCACGCCCTCGAACGCTTCCTCAAGACCCTCACGCCCGCGCGCGTGCACCGGCTCGTCAACCAGCACCAGCTCGAGCCGCTCTGGCCGCGCATCTGGGAGAAGGGCCTCACCGCTGGCTCGGACGACCACGGGCTGATGAACGTCGGGCGCACCTTCACGGCCGTGCCCGGCGACGCCAAGATCACCGAGCCAGCCGAGTTCCTGCGCACCGTCATGCAGGGAGGCCGATCCGAGGCCTGCGGCGTCGGGGGCCACAGCTCGCTGCTCGCCCACCAGTTCACCACCGTTGGGGCTCATTACTACGCCGAACGCTTGGGTGTTCGCGGCTCGGCGATGGCACGCGAGGTGACACGCAAGCTCGTGCGCTTCGCCGGCATCGATCTGCCCAAGACCAGCCGCGCCAAGCTGGCGGCACACGTCGCCAAGAAGCGCCTCTTCCGGCGCAAGGGGCGCGCCGCGCCGCTTCTCGACGCGCTCAAGGAGAGCTTCGGGCCCGTGCTCGATCAGTACCCCGAGGTGAAGGCGCGCCTCAAGGCCGACCCGATCCGGGATGGCTCGGCGATGTCCGACCACGACCAGATGGCCGACTTTGTGGACGACCTCTCCGCCGCCATGGGCCGCGCCCTCGGCGCGGGGGCGATTCACTCGTTCAAGAAGAAAGATCGCAACGCGCTCACCGACCACCTCAGCAGCTACGCACTGCTCCAGCTCACCGCGCTGCCGTATATGGTGAGCTTGTTCTACCAGAACAAGGAGCGCCAGTTCCTCGAGCGGTTCGAGCACGACACCGCCAAGGTCGATGGCGCCCCGGGCGTCCTGGAGCGACCCATGCGCGTCAGCCTGTTTACCGACACGCTCGGTGACGTCAACGGCGTCAGCCGCTTTATCCAGAACGTGGGCGACCAGGCCGAGGTCACCGGGCGCGATCTCCAGATCATCACCTGCACCCGCCTCGACGTGCCCGACAAGCCCAACGTGTTCAACTTCGACCCTGTCTTCGCGTGGCAGATGCCCAAGTACGACCAGCTCGAGGTCGCGCTGCCCCCGCTCATGAAGATCATGCGCCACGTCGACAAGCACCAGCCCGACGCGATCCACGTCTCCACGCCCGGGCCCATGGGCATGGTCGGGCTCGTCGTGGCCAAGATGCTCCGCGTGCCCGTCCTCGGCGTCTATCACACCGACTTCCCCGCGTACATCGACGCCCTCTTCGAGGACCACGCGATGACGCACTTCACCACCAAGTTCATGCGCGTCTTCTACGGCGGCTTCCGATCGATCTTCACCCGCAGCGAGGACTACGTCGAGGCCCTCACGCGCATCGGCATCCCGCGCCAACGCTCGCTCCGCCTCATGCCGGGGTGCGACGTCCACATGTTCCACCCACGCTTTGAGGACCAGTCCATCTGGGACCGCCTCGACGCCGACGGCGCCACCGCGAGCAAGAAAGCCAAATCCACGCCCGTCCGCGTGCTCTACTGCGGCCGCGTCAGCGTCGAGAAGAACCTGCCCATGCTCACCGGCGTGTGGAAGAAGGTCGCCCAGCGACTCAAGGAGCAGCAGCTCGAGGCCGAGCTCGTCATCGTCGGCGACGGGCCATACCGCCCGCGCATGGAGAAGGAGCTCAAGGGCGCCAATGTGCGTTTCTGCGGCTTCCGCTACGACGACGAGCTCAGCACCATCTACGCCTCCACCGACATGTTCGTCTTCCCCAGCGTCACCGACACGCTCGGGCAGGTCGTCATGGAGTCCCAGGCCTCGGGCCAGCCGGTGCTTGTCACCGACCAGGGCGGGCCCAAGGAGGTCGTCGAGCACGGTCGCACCGGCTTCGTGATCGGCGCCGGCGATGTTGAGGGCTGGGTCGAGACGATCGTCGACCTCATTGGTGACGGCGAGAAGCGCCGAGCGATGGGCGCGGCCGCGCACGAGTCGCTGCAGAAGTACTCCATCCGAAACTCGTTCGAGCACTTCTGGCAGGTCCACGTCGAGGCGTGGCACGAGCACCTCGCAACCTTGGGCATCACACCCGATAGCGACGGCCCCGCCGAGCCCGCGGTGCGCACGCCCAGCGAGGCGCCCAGCCCCGAGACCGCGCCGATCGCCCGCTGAGGTTGCATCAAGCTGAGTTCGGATGAAATGACAAGACGCCGGGCGATGGGCCCGGCGTCTTGAGCTCGATTCGATGGGAGATTGTGCCTCAGGCGGCGCGGCGGTAGCTGCGCCCGGTCGAGCGCTTCGCGGTCGAGCGGGCGCCGATCTTGTAGGTCTTGGCCCGGGTCGCGGTCTTGCGCGCGGCGGGCTTGCGGGCCGTGGTGGCGCGGGCCGTGGTCTTGCGAGCGGTGGTCTTCCGAGCCGCGGTCTTGCGCGCGGTGGTCTTGCGAGCCGTGGAGGTCTTGCGTGCGGCGGTCGTCTTGCGGCCGGTGCTCGACTTGCGGGCCGTGCTCTTCCGCGCGGTCGACTTCGCCGCGGTCTTGGTGGTGGTCCGCTTCGCGGTCGTGCGCTTCGCGGTGGTGCGCGCGGTGGTCGTCTTACGCGCGGTGGTCTTGCGCCCGCTGGTGGCGCGCTTCGCGGTCGTCGTGCGCTTCGCGGTCGTCGTGCGCTTCGCGGTTGTGGAGCGCTTGGCGGCCGGCTTGCGCGCGGTGGTCTTACGCGCGGTCGTCTTGCGGCCGGCGGTGGTCTTGCGGGCGGTGCTCGTCTTGCGGGCCGTGGTGGTCTTGCGCTTGGGCGTGCCGAAGGCGCTGACAACCTTGGCGCCGCTGCTGCGACGAGTGGTGGTTCGCTTCGCGGTCGTCGCGCGCTTGGCGGTCGTGGTGCGCTTGGCGGCCGGCTTGCGGGCCGTGGT
>JBCAXI010000278.1:0-4190 GCA_038534175.1 Planctomycetota bacterium
GCAGTCATCGAGTCTCCCGGATGGGGGTGGCTCGCTGCTCGATGGCGGCGACGTGTCGATCCATGTGCTCAACAGCTCGGTGCCCGCCAACATTGCCGTGCCCATGCGGCTGATCGACGAGACGACTGGTCTCGTTGGCCAGACCTGCGCGACCCTCGGTTACGGGTGGAACGGCCTCGGCAGCTCGGGCCACGGATTCAGCGCTGACGGCTTACGCTGGGGCGGCGAGAACGTCATCGACGTCTATGGCAGCCCGGCGAGCGCCGGCGGGGCCAACATCATCTCGACCGACTTTGACAACCCCGCCGGCACCACGAACACGATTCCGAGCAGCAGCGCGGTGGCGCTCCAATTCGAGGCCACGACCGCGCCTGGCGATAGCGGCGGTCCGGTCCTAGTGCAGTTCGGGGGCGAATGGGTGATCGCGGGTGTTCTCTCGGGCGGCACGACCAACACGAGCGTGTACGGCGACATCTCCTGGTGGACGGGCACCGCGCTCTACCGCGATGACATCGAATCCGCCGGCGGCGAGTTCGCCACCGGACTCGAGATCCTGTTCCCGGATGGATTGCCCGAACAAGTCTCTTCGAGCGGCGGCGAAACGCTGCGGGTCGACATCGTCCCCTCGCCGACAGACCCCATTGTGCCGGGCAGCGGCACGTTCCACGTCGACTCTGGCTCGGGATTCCAGCAGATCGCGCTTATCGCCGATTCGGCGACAAGCTTCACCGCCACCTTCCCAGCGCCAGACGATTGTCCAACGAACGTCGAGTACTTTGTTTCCTTCGATCTTCAGTCCGGTGTCACTCTGACGGCGCCCGCTGACGCGTCGACCTTTAGCGTGCTGGCCGCAGACCAGGTGGACATGCTCGACCTGTATGATTTCGAGTCGCCTGTCGGCTTCTCGGCGGGGGCGCCCGGCGATGATGCGACGACGGGCGTGTGGGTCCGCGTTGATCCGAATGGCACCGAAGCGCAGCCAGAGAACGACAACACCGTCGACGGCGCCTTCGCCTGGGTCACCGGCCAGGGAACTCCTGGCGGGGCCACCGGTGAGAACGACGTCGATAACGGGACGACATCGCTCGTCAGCAATCAGATCGACCTGAGCGGTGTCCAGACCGCGTCGATCTCGTACGCCCGGTGGTACTCCAACAACACAGGCCAAGCGCCCAACGCGGACGTGTTCGAGGTCTTCGTCTCGGACGACGACGGCCAGACCTACGTGCTCGCCGAGACCGTTGGCCCCGCCGGCGATGGGACGTCGGGTGGCTGGATCGAGGCGGGTTTCGTCGTGAATGACTTCGTTAATTTGACCTCGACCATCCGCGTCAAGTTCGTCGCGAGCGACCTGGTCGCGGGCTCACTGGTGGAGGCGGGCGTTGACGACGTGCGCATCTTTGGTATCTCGTGCACGCTCACCGACGCCTGCGCGTTCGCCGACATCACCGCAACATCGGACTGTGCCCCCGGGTCCGGCGATGGCGTCATCGATCTCTCCGACTTCTCGTGCTACCTCGCCGAGTGGTCCGTCGCGTCGCCTTTCGCGGACATCACGCTGACCTCCAACTGCGATGTGATCGCCGGCGGCGGTGACGGCGTCGATCTCTCCGACTTCTCGTGCTACCTCGCCGAGTGGTCGCAGGGCTGCCCGTAAACGAGCGCCCCCTCCCGCATACATCTCGATCACGAGAGCATGCACGCCCCGATCATGCGATCGGGGCGTGTTTCGTTTTGGTGTGTGGCCTCGACATGCCTGCCACAATCGAACCGCCTTCGAGGGTCCGAAACGCGTCGCGATCGACCCACGGTTCCAGAAGCACTCACGCCGTCGCAGGTTCGAGCAGGCACCGGAGCGTGAACCCAACCACAAACGTGCTAGCCCACCGCGGGCGGGGAGATCGGCGGCGCGCTGGATCAACCATCGACGGATCGATACATCAGGGATCAGGGCTCGCGCTACTCACCCGGATGACCAGGAGCGTCGATGCGCGATCTCCCTTCCGCGGCGTTGATGTTGTGTCCCGCGTCCGGCTCGTCCGCGTGCCACGAATCATAGAGCATCGCCAGACCCAGGGCCATCTGGCTCGCGATCGGGTGTGATTCGCCCATCGCTCTCACGATGATCGCTCGACTCTCGACCAGCATGGGCTCGGCGTCGGCGAACCGCCCGACATCGCGCAGGCACGACCCATACCAGCCAAGGATAAACGCGGTGCCCGGGAAGTCATCCGGGTGGGCCACACGAGCACCGCGGAGCGCGCGTTCAAGGTATGCAATCGCCTCGTTGTGTCGCTCGCGGTTGCGGAGCGAGTTGCCCATGTTCGCGAGGCTGACGATCGTGTCGGGGTGTGTCTCGCCCAGCGTGCGGATGGCGATCTCGATGTCCTTCTCGGCGAGCTCGTCCGCGGCGGCGTACATGCCGAGCTTCTTGTAGACGGCTCCGAGGTTGTTCATCACCGCAAGCGTGGAGGGGTGTTCCTCACCCAGAAGGCGATGACGCTGCTCGAGCACGTGCTCGTTGATGGCTCGCGCACTCGCGAGCTTGTCGGCGAAGCGAGCCTCGTCCGTCCGTTGGTGCGAGGTCGCGTCGTGATAGAACGCCCAGCCCAGGCTGGCCCGCAGCTCCGTGGTCTGCGGGTGCCGGTCACCGTGAGCGCGCTCACTGATCGCGATGGCCTGGGTGTAGATCGTCTCGGCGTCATCGAAGCGGTCGGTGTTGGAATAGAGCATGCCGAGGATGTTCATCGCGCTGAGCGTCTCGATCCGCTCGGGGCCCACCGTGCGGGTGCGGATATCGAGAAGCTCCTCGATGAGCGGGATGGCGTCGCGGTTGCGCTCCATCGCGACGCAGAGCTGTCCGAGCGCGTCGATGGCTTGGGCGGTGATCTCATGCTCTCGGCCGAAGCGCTCGGTGTGCTCGTCGATGGCGGTGGTCAGCATGGGCTCGGCCTCATCGAAACGCCCCTGCTTGACGAGTGCGAGCGCGAGGCCGTTGACCGCCTGGCTGGTCGACGGGTCATTCGGACCAAGCTGGTCGCGATAGATCTCGAGCGCTTCCCGTGTGTGCCGCTCTGCGGGGGTGTAATCGCCTAGGCCGAGGTAGGTACGCGAGAGCGTGCCGTTTAACCGGGCGGCGACCAGTGGGCTGGTAGCGTCGTCGCCGTCGAGATTCTGCGCGGCGCGATCGAGTACCGACCGCACCGTGACGTTGCGGCCCTTCGGCCAGCGGGTCCGGGGCCGCGAGCATGTCGTCGAGGAATCGCACCGTCGCCTCGGCCTCGATCAGGCGCTCCTCGGCGAGCGTCCGCTGCACGATCTCGGCTTCGCGCGCCTCCGCGGCCAGACGGCGCTGACGCTCGGCGTTGATCAGCCCCGCTGTCGTGCCCACGATGCCCAGCACGAGGGCGCTCGCGATCAAAGATGCCGCGATGACCGACGCCTTGTGGCGGCGTACGAACTTCTGGCAGCGGTACGCGACGCTGGGTGGGGCGGCGATGATCGCTTCGCCCGTCAGGTATCGATTGACGTCGGCGGCGAGCTGGCTGGACGACTCGTATCGACGCGCGCGGTCCTTCTCGAGCGCTTTCATGATGACCTAGTCGAGCTCGCCCCGCAGGATCAAGCCGAGTTTGCCCGGCTCGGTCTGCCGACAGGCAGCGACGCTGCCGATCGTGTCGGCGTGCTGGCTCAGCCGCGTGCTGGGCTTGGGCGGATCGACCTCGCGGATGAGGCGCTGGATCTCCGCGTAGGCGATCGATCGCAGATCGGTGCCCGCGAACGGCGTCGAGCCAGTGAGGAGCTCGTACAGCACCACGCCCAGCGCGTACACGTCGGTGCGCGTGTCGATGTCGAGCGAGCCCTCCGCCTGCTCGGGCGACATGTACTCGGGCGTGCCGATGAGCTGTTTGTCCTCCGTAAAGAGGGTCTTGTCGGTCAGCTTGGTGGCGGTCGCTTTGGCGATGCCGAAGTCAATGACTTTGGTGTGCGGCACGCCGTCTTGGGTGGCCACGAGGATGTTGGACGGCTTGATATCGCGGTGGATGAGCCCCTTGGTGTGCGCGTGCTGCACGGCGTGGCAGACCTGCGCGAATAGCTCGAGCCGACTTCGGATGCTGAGGTTGTTGCGATCGCAGTAGGTATCGATTGGCTCGCCCGCGCAGAACTCCATGACGAAGTAGGGCCTGCCT
>JBCAXI010000279.1:0-4168 GCA_038534175.1 Planctomycetota bacterium
GGGCACGACACCGGCCGGGCGGCGGAGCGTGAACCGCACGAGGGCCCAGCGTCCGGTGTCGAGCCGTGCGGCGATCGCGCGGTTGCGATCGAGCACGCCGGGCGGCGAAGACTCGGCGGCGCCGGAGTCTTGATTGTCCGGGATGGTGGGATCGGTCAGGAGCAGCGCCTCGCGCGATGACGGCTCCCGATGGTCGATGCGCACGCTCCACTCGATGCGGGCCGTCGCGGTGGCGGTGCGCGGATCGTCGGATGACTCGGGATGGTGGGTGTGGTCTCGGGTGATGAGATGCAGGTTGGAGATCTCGTCGCCCGGGAGCAGGTTGAACAGCTCGACGCTCCACACGCCGCGAGACTCGGCCCGTGCGACGTCGGCGTCGGGCGTGGGGTCGCGGTCGGACCAGGCGTGCGGGCCAGTGTCGGTGAGCGCGCGGAAGGTCCACAGCGGCGAGGGGATGGGGCCGGCGAGCTGGGGTGTTCCGCGAGCGAGGATGGTGGCGGCGGGGAGCCGGGCACCGCGAGCGTTGCCGAAGGTCATGGAGGAGACGCCCCGCCACGCGGCGTCGGGCCCGAGGCTCTCGGTGTCGAGACGGATCGGGTCGGCGCTCTGGCTGACGAGGCCTGTCAGCGCGGTTCGCCAAGCGGTGAAGGCGCGCTCGCCGGCGAGGTCGTCGGGATCGGCGGGCGCGAGGCGGATGACATCGACAATCTCAACGCGGTTGGCCTCGGTCTCGCCGCCGCGGAACAGGCGTGGAACGACCGCGCCGGCGAGCGTGAAGAGGACGATGTATCCGGTGGCGGTGAGCCAGGAGAGGTGGCGCAGCCGGAGTCGTTTGAGCACAAAGAAGTCGATCGGGCCGAGCAGGATGGCGAGCAGCCCGACGCCGCCGAGCACGCTCACGAAGATCGGAAGGGGATCGCTGTCGGCGAGGCTCACGGAGTCGACGGCGCTCCGGACCCCCTGCTGCTCTGCGCCGTTGGCGCCGGAGCCGAGCCAGTACTCGCCCCGGGGGCTCTCGGACAGGCGAAGTCGCACGATCGGCGTGAGCAGCTCGCGCCAGGTGGCGTTGATAAGCCGGAAGTCGAGCACGCCCGAGGCGCGGGCCGGCTCGAGCCCGACGAGGGTCACCCAGCCGAAGCCGACGGGCCCCTCGGCGACGGGGCCGCGATCACGCTCGGCGTCGGGCGGGTGCCATCGCGTCCGCCAGCCGTGGCGATGGCCCTCCTCGGTGAGCCGGAAGAGCCGCTGCGAGATCGGCGCGGGATCGAGCGCGATGGTCTCGTCACCTCCGAGCGCGTCCGCGAACTCGAGCAGCCGCTCGCGCAGGGTTGGGCTGACGGCCGCGCGCACGGCCTCGGTGTCCTGCACGAGACGGCGCGCCTCGGCGGGAACGAGGTCACGCCAGGTCGTGCTCCCGCCCGAGCCCACGACCACAAGCCGACCGCCACCGAGCACCCATTGCGCGATGGCGCGGCGGACCCGAGGATCGATCGACGCGATGGCCCCCGCGTCCACGACCAGGGCGGCGAGGCTGTCGTACGCGGCCCAGCTCGCGGGGAGCTCGTTCGGCTGGATCAGAGTGACGCTGGCGCCGAGCCAGAACTCGGGCGACTGGCTCGGGCTCGACTCGAACTCGAGCCAGCCCTGGGCGGACTGCCAGAACCCGTTGGCGTCCTCGTTCGACGAGGCGTCGTCGGTGAAGCCTCTCGGAAAGTCCATTGGCGCGACGCTGCCGAGGTCGGCGCCGACGAGACCGATGAGGCCACGCTCGGCGGCGAGCGCGTTGGGCAGCCAGCGCTCGTCGCGCGCGGCGGGCACATCGATGTGCCGATGCTCGCGGGCTCCGACGCCGGGACGCTGGAGCTCGATGGCGATCTCCTCCACGTTCCGCGGCAGCGCGGCGACCAGGTCGATGGTGGTCGGTCGCCCGGGCGTGGTGGCGAAGGGCGCGACGAGTCGCGTGCCCTGGCTGCCGTCCTGGGCGAACTCGATGGCGACAAGGCCCTCGATCGCGTCCTCGGTCGGCTCGACCGTGATGCGGATGGGGATGAAGCGCTCGGGGGGGGCGATCGAGCGGGCGTCGGCCGACGCCCGCTCGATCGCCCCCCCCGAGCGCTTCATCCCCATCCGCATCACGGTCGAGCCGACCGAGGACGCGATCGAGGGCCTTGTCGCCATCGAGTTCGCCCAGGACGGCAGCCAGGGCACGCGACTCGTCGCGCCCTTCGCCACCACGCCCGGGCGACCGACCACCATCGACCTGGTCGCCGCGCTGCCGCGGAACGTGGAGGAGATCGCCATCGAGCTCCAGCGTCCCGGCGTCGGAGCCCGCGAGCATCGGCACATCGATGTGCCCGCCGCGCGCGACGAGCGCTGGCTGCCCAACGCGCTCGCCGCCGAGCGTGGCCTCATCGGTCTCGTCGGCGCCGACCTCGGCAGCGTCGCGCCAATGGACTTTCCGAGAGGCTTCACCGACGACGCCTCGTCGAACGAGGACGCCAACGGGTTCTGGCAGTCCGCCCAGGGCTGGCTCGAGTTCGAGTCGAGCCCGAGCCAGTCGCCCGAGTTCTGGCTCGGCGCCAGCGTCACTCTGATCCAGCCGAACGAGCTCCCCGCGAGCTGGGCCGCGTACGACAGCCTCGCCGCCCTGGTCGTGGACGCGGGGGCCATCGCGTCGATCGATCCTCGGGTCCGCCGCGCCATCGCGCAATGGGTGCTCGGTGGCGGTCGGCTTGTGGTCGTGGGCTCGGGCGGGAGCACGACCTGGCGTGACCTCGTTCCCGCCGAGGCGCGCCGTCTCGTGCAGGACACCGAGGCCGTGCGCGCGGCCGTCAGCCCAACCCTGCGCGAGCGGCTGCTCGAGTTCGCGGACGCGCTCGGAGGTGACGAGACCATCGCGCTCGATCCCGCGCCGATCTCGCAGCGGCTCTTCCGGCTCACCGAGGAGGGCCATCGCCACGGCTGGCGGACGCGATGGCACCCGCCCGACGCCGAGCGTGATCGCGGCCCCGTCGCCGAGGGGCCCGTCGGCTTCGGCTGGGTGACCCTCGTCGGGCTCGAGCCGGCCCGCGCCTCGGGCGTGCTCGACTTCCGGCTTATCAACGCCACCTGGCGCGAGCTGCTCACGCCGATCGTGCGACTTCGCCTGTCCGAGAGCCCCCGGGGCGAGTACTGGCTCGGCTCCGGCGCCAACGGCGCAGAGCAGCAGGGGGTCCGGAGCGCCGTCGACTCCGTGAGCCTCGCCGACAGCGATCCCCTTCCGATCTTCGTGAGCGTGCTCGGCGGCGTCGGGCTGCTCGCCATCCTGCTCGGCCCGATCGACTTCTTTGTGCTCAAACGACTCCGGCTGCGCCACCTCTCCTGGCTCACCGCCACCGGATACATCGTCCTCTTCACGCTCGCCGGCGCGGTCGTTCCACGCCTGTTCCGCGGCGGCGAGACCGAGGCCAACCGCGTTGAGATTGTCGATGTCATCCGCCTCGCGCCCGCCGATCCCGACGACCTCGCCGGCGAGCGCGCCTTCACCGCTTGGCGAACCGCGCTGACAGGCCTCGTCAGCCAGAGCGCCGACCCGATCCGTCTCGACACCGAGAGCCTCGGGCCCGACGCCGCGTGGCGGGGCGTCTCCTCCATGACCTTCGGCAACGCTCGCGGTGCCCGGCTCCCCGCCGCCACCATCCTCGCTCGCGGAACACCCCAGCTCGCCGGCCCCATCCCCTCGCCGCTGTGGACCTTCCGCGCGCTCACCGACACTGGCCCGCACGCCTGGTCCGACCGCGACCCCACGCCCGACGCCGACGTCGCACGGGCCGAGTCTCGCGGCGTGTGGAGCGTCGAGCTGTTCAACCTGCTCCCGGGCGACGAGATCTCCAACCTGCATCTCATCACCCGAGACCACACCCACCATCCCGAGTCATCCGACGATCCGCGCACCGCCACCGCGACGGCCCGCATCGAGTGGAGCGTGCGCATCGACCATCGGGAGCCGTCATCGCGCGAGGCGCTGCTCCTGACCGATCCCACCATCCCGGACAATCAAGACTCCGGCGCCGCCGAGTCTTCGCCGCCCGGCGTGCTCGATCGCAACCGCGCGATCGCCGCACGGCTCGACACCGGACGCTGGGCCCTCGTGCGGTTCACGCTCCGCCGCCCGGCCGGTGTCGTGCCC
>JBCAXI010000280.1:0-4143 GCA_038534175.1 Planctomycetota bacterium
ACCACCCGACGGGAAGCCGGAAGCGTCGGGCTCGCCCTGTGCCAGCTCGGCTCCTGAGCAGCTGGTGATCGCGCTGCCGCGCCCGTCCGGCTCCATGAACGCGTCGTGCTTCTGGGCGCTGAGGCCGGTGAGCGGCTGGAACCAGTGGGTGTAGTGCGTCGCGCCATTCTCGATCGCCCAGTCTTTCATCGCCGACGCGACCACGTCCGCGACCGTCGGGTCGAGCCGCTCGCCCTGGTGAAGCGTCCGCTGGAGCTTCTTGAAGACACCCTTGGGCAGGCGTTGCTCCATGAGCCGCTCGGTGAAGACATCCTCGGCGAAATAGTCGTGGACCTCGCCGCGGTTGGCGGGCTTGATGGTGCGATTCGGCGCGTGAACGTCGTGCATCGCGGAGCTCTCTTCCTGAGATGTGGCCGGTGGGCCGCGGGGTCGAAGCGGGCGGGACGGGGGTTCAATGCCGTCCGCCCAGCGTCACACGCCGGCGCGGACACGGAGGATAGAACCCACCCCTCCCGGGTCCAGTCCGCGCCCGGATGATGGGCTCAGATCAGGATGCGGCAGGGGTGGGCAGGCCGCCCGCGAGCTCGCGGACGAACGCCTCGGCCGCGGCGCACGCGTCCTTGCCCGCTCGATGCGCGTCTTCCATCCGCCGAACGAGCGCGCTGCCCACGATCGCCGCGTCCGCGTGCTCCACCACCGCGCACACGTGATCGGACGTCGAGATCCCGAATCCCACCGCCACGGGAGTTGTCGCCGATTCTCGCAGCCGGGCGACCGCGGACGCCACGTCCGGCGCGTCCGCCCGCTCGCCCGTAATGCCAGACCTCGCGAGCAGATACACGAACCCGGTGCATCGCGCCGCGATCTCTGCGGCGCGATCGGTGGGGGTGGTCGGCGCGACGAGCAAGCTTGCCGTCAGGCCCACGTCGGCCGAGGCCTGGATCAGCGCCTCGGACTCTTCCATTGGCGCGTCGGGGAAGATGAACCCGTCGAACCCGGCCTCCGCGGCCCGCTTCGTGAACGCCTCGGGGCCGCCGCCGCGATGCACCAATGAGATCGAGACCATCGCGACCAGCCCCATCTCGACACGGTCCCGAGCCGCGGCGACCTGCGCGAAAATCTGCTCCGGCGTGACACCATCTTCCAACGCCTCGTGCATCGCGGCCGCGATCACCGGTCCGTCCGCGATCGGATCGGAGAAAGGCACACCGATCTCAACAATCGAGGCGCCCCCTCGCTCGAGCGCCACGAGCAGGTCGGGCAGCGCATCGATCGTCGGCCGACCGCCGCACACAAAGGGCATGAGCGCCTTGCGTCCATCGCGCTTGAGACGATCAAACAGGTCGGGAATGCGCGACGCGGTCATCGGATGATGTCCCCGATCTCTTCCAGACCCGCGGTGAGCACCTTGGGTCCGTCCTCGGTGATCAGCACGTCGTGCTCGTAGTGCGCCGAGAGGGAGCCGTCGGCCATGAAGATCGGCCACTGCCCTCGGCTCGGCTTGGTCTGCCCTGTGCCGATCGCGAGCATCGGCTCCACCGCCAGCAGCATCCCCGGCTCGAGCTTCGTCTGCGCTTCGGTCCACTCGCCGAACTGCGCGGGCACCACGTTGGAGATCCACGGCGGCTCGTGCATCCGACGCCCGTAGCCGTGGCCGCCCAAACCACGAACCAAGTGCAGCCCATGCTCATCCTCGACGCAACCCTGCACCGCCCTGGCCCAGTCGAGCAGCGGCGCCCCCGGCTGCAGCGCCTCGACACCCGCACGAATCCCCGCCCGACCCGCAGCTCTCAGGCGCGAGCGCTCGTCGTCGGGCTCGCCCATGAAGTACGTCCACGCGGCGTCGCCGATCCAGCCCTCGTGCAGCACGCCGATGTCGATCTTCACCACATCGCCCTCGACGATGGGCTCGGCGCGGTAGCCCGCCGTCCCGTGCACCACACAGTCGTTCACCGACAGGCACGCGTGCGAGGGAAACGCCGGGCTCCTCGGCACCCTGTAGCCAAGAAAGCATGACTTGCAATGGAGGCGATCGAGCGTCTCGGCCACGAATCGATCGATCTCTGCTAGCGTCAGTCCGGGCCGAAGATAGTCGGCCAGCCGCTGGTGCGTCTGCACGACACAATCGGCCGCCGCCGCTGCGCCCGCGAGGTCTTCCGGTGTGCGATTTCGGTGCTCACTCATAGGGATGCACTGTAGGGACCTACCATCCGCTGCTGGCGGCGTGCCGTGAGCGCGACGTCACCCGACCGATGGGGAACCGTTGCTGCCTTTATCACTCGAAGATGACCACGGACGCACTCGTCGCATGTTCCCGCTCGCCGCGGCCCTGCTCGGGCTCGGGGGCGGACGCCTGACCGGCGCCGAGCGGCGACCCCTGCGCTGGCGTGTGCTACCTCCGCTCGGCGTCTGGATGGTGATCTGCTCGCTGCCCGTGATCGGCTTCGTCTGGTTCGCGTGGGAGTGGCGCTCCGATGCCCTTCGACTGATGGGGTTGCTGGTGCACGCGCCGATCATCCTCACGCTTCTCGGAGCCCTCATCTCGCTCCTGCGCACGGGCCGTGCCGTGCTCGCTCGTCATCGGGAACGCGTGGAATCGATGTTGCTCGAGCTCTCGCGATGCGCCTCGTGCGCGTACCCGATCGCGGAGCTCGAGCCGGACGCGTCGGGCGCGGTGCACTGCCCCGAGTGCGACGCCTGCTGGCGGAGCGATCGGCTCGGCCGCAACGCCGCCGAGCCAAGCGAGCCGGTCGTGGTCTCTGGGTTCACGGACGAGACGTGAACCCGTCGACCGGCCGCGCGTTGTGTCGCACAATGCCCTCACAGATCACAAGCCGCACCGGATTGCCCCCGACCTCATGGCACAGCTCGCGCTCGTCCTTGTGATGCAGCAAGACAAGGTCGGCGCGCATGCCCGCACGCACTCGCCCACGATCCTCGAGCCCGAGCAGGTCGGCCGCATTGGCGGTCACCGCGTTGATCGCCTCGGCCGGACGCAGCCCGCCAAACCGCACGCCCAGGGCCATCGCGAGCGGGACCGAACACGAGGGCGATGAGCCCGGATTCCAGTTCGAGGCCAGCACCAGAGCGCCACCCACGTCCACAAAGGCGCGCATGTTGGCGTACCGACCATCGGTGTGGAATCCGCTGATGGGCAGCGCCACGCCAAAGGCGGGCGATCGCGCGAGCTCCGCCAGATGCTCGGGTGACGTCGCCTCGAGATGATCCACAGACCGCAGGCCGATACGAATCGCCTCCGGAATCATGCCGAGATCGTTGAACTGATCGGCGTGCACACGGCAGGTGTGTCCCGCGTTCGAGGCCGCGTCGAACAGCCGCACGCAGTCCGCGAGCGACCACGCCCCCTGCTCGCAGTACGCGTCGATCGCGGCGTCGGGGAACTCGGCCGTGATCGCCGGCAGCGTTTCCCCGATCGTCTTCCCGACGTGGTCCGGGCGATCCGGATCGATCGCGTGCCCGATGCACGCGGTGAGCGTGACCGTGCCGGCCCAGCGGTCCGCCGCCGAGGCGATGCCGCGGAGCATCTTTAGTTCGCCCTCCGTCGTCAGCCCGTAGCCGCTCTTGACCTCGATCGTCGTCACGCCGTGCCGCAACGCGCGGTTGAGACGCTCAACAAGCGCATCGGCCAAGTCGAACTCGCTCGCCTCGCGCACCGCACGGACGGTGGACATGATGCCCCCGCCCGCCTCAAGCAGATCCAAGTAGCCCGCGCCCGCGAGCTTGCGGTCCCACTCATCGAGCCGATCCCCCGCCCAGCACGCGTGGGTGTGCGCGTCCACGAACGCGGGCATCAGCACCCGCCCCTCCGCACGGATCAGCTCGGCACCCGGCGGCATCGTCGCCTCATCCGCGTCGATCCACGAGACACACCCGTTCTCGATCAGCACGTCGCAACGCTCGATGACGCGCAGCTCGCCCATCGACCCGCCACGCATCGCCCCGGCCTCGCCACCGGGCGACACAAGACGACACCCCTCGATAAACAGGGGCTTCTGGCTCATGCTGGTGCCATGCCACGACGCGCCACGCCGCGGAGAAAGCACAAAAACAAGTGCGCCGCGAGCCGTGCGGTCCGCCCGCGTTCGTCGTTCGGCGGACAGAGCTCCATGATGTCAAAGCCAA
>JBCAXI010000281.1:0-4129 GCA_038534175.1 Planctomycetota bacterium
CACTGCCTCGACTCGTTCAATGACGCGCTCCAGGCCGTGTCAGGACGCCTGCTCCCCATCCGCTTCGTCGGACCCAACGACCCCGATCGACCGCGACCCGGACAAGAAGGCATGCACACCGCCTCGCTCCCGGGCGCCGAGGTGCTCGGCGGCGCTCGCGCCAAGCCCGCCGCCGGCCCGGGCACCGACGCGGGACGCGACACCCATCCCATGGTGCCCTCGGACCACGCGACCACTCCCGGTCGGGCCGCGCGCGACGAGACCGACCAACGCGAGACGGGCCAGAACGCATCGGCCGCCTCACCTCCCGGCGGCTGCCCCCCAGCCAGCACAATCGAAGCAAGACCGATCGAGACCGACCGATCCTCCAACGCGCGCCAAGCGGCCAACGACCCCAACCACAACAGATCGACCCCCGCGCCCGCAAGCACCACGACCGGCGCCACCCACACAACGACAACGGCAACACCCGGCACCACGCCCGGGCAGGCCGGCGCGGCACACGGAGCGGGCGTCGCCCTCGGCGCCGTCGGCGCTCGACCCGCGGTCGCGACCCAACGGCCCGCGACGCGCGACGACGCGCTCGTCATCAACCCCGACTACACCTTCGAGTCCTTCGTCGTCGGGCCCTCCAACAGGCTTGCCCACGCCGCGGCCCTCGCCGTCGCCGCCAATCCCGGCACCGCCTACAACCCGCTCTTCACCCACGGCGGCGTGGGCCTCGGCAAGACCCACCTCATGCAGGCGGTCAGCCTCCGCATCCACGAGGCCAATCCCGACCTCATCATCTACTACCTCTCCTGCGAGTCCTTCATGACCCAGTTCATGGAGGCCGTGCAGGCCGGCAAGATGACCGACTTCCGCCACCGGTTCCGCGACGTCGACGTGCTCATCGTCGACGACATCCACTTCCTGGCCAAGGGCGACACCAGCCAGGAGGAGTTCTTCCACACCTTCAACACGCTGCACCACGCCAACAAACAGATCGTGCTCTCCTCCGACGCACCGCCCGAGGAGATCCCCGAACTCGAGGATCGCCTCGTCAGCCGATTCAAGTGGGGCCTGGTCGCCAGCATCGATCCCCCGCGCCTCGAGACCCGCGTCGAGATCCTCCGCTCCAAGGCCCGCATCCGCGGGATCCACCTCGAGAGCGACGTCGCCGAGTTCGTCGCCGAACGCGTCGCGACCAACATCCGTGAGCTCGAGGGCGCCCTCACCCAGCTGCAGATGCGTGCCGCCGTTGAGACCCGACCCATCGATCTGCGGCTCGCACGCGAGGCCCTGGGCAGCCGCCCGGGAGGGCCAAGACCCAGCGCGCCCACGCTCGAGCGCATCATCGAGGCCATCACCGACTTCTACGGCGTCCGCCTCGCCGATCTCCAGTCCAAACGCCGCCATCGCTCGATCACCCAGCCCCGACAGGTCTGCATGTTCCTCGCCCGAAAGCTCACCCGACACTCCCTCGAAGAGATCGGCGGCTACTTCGGAGGCCGAGACCACACCACCGTCATGCACGCCCTCCGAGCCGTTGAGCAACGCAAATCGGACGACCCCGAGTTCGCCCGCACCCTCGAGAGCCTCGAGCACCGCATCCAAACCAGCTGATCCAACGGCCCCCTTCGACCGGTCCAACCCTCGGCCCAACCGATGGCACTCACGAGCTCCGCCACACCTCAAAGCTCGCAAACCCCCATCCGACAAAGTGTTCCCGTTTCATGAACAGGATGGCCGCATCCTCAGTGCCGCTTCAAGCGCTCACAGGACTGTGGAAAACTCGTGGAACAAAATCGTTCGAGGTCTCACTCACCGAGCGCCCTCGACAGTCAGGACGTGAATCTGGGCCCGGAATTCCACACCGCGCCGTTTCGGCCGAGCGCCCCCGGCGCTGGCCGAGCGCCAGCCGACAATGCGCACAGGTTTCCGCGTGTCATAAAGCGTTACAGATAAACGCCTTCGGACATAAGAGCCGAGTCTTTCCACATCGCGCCAGCGCCAACAACGACGACGAAGGAGATAGATCTCTTATTCGTTCTGTTGGTGTGGTCCGGATCGGCGCTCCATCGCGTCGCCCTCAGGTCTGGTCTCCAGCCATGCGCGCGTGTGGATAGAACCTCGTTCAGGACTGGGTTCAGGACTGGCAGTTCGGACATCGGACGGTTGTGCGTTGCGCCACTTGAACACCCTTAAGTGGTGTGTCACATGTCACGCAAGGCTGACCAGCCCGTCCGTACACCCGGTGCTTGAGCTGGGCCTCCCCGGCGCCGCCATCGGGCCCACGGTAATCGCGGATCGTGCTGCCGCCCGCGCGGATCGCCGCCCGCAGAATCTCCCGGATCGCTCGAGCCAGCCGATCGCAGTCCTCGACGTCCAGCGTCGCGGCCGGTCGATCCGGGCGGATGCCAGCTCGGAACAGCGCCTCGTCGGCGTAGATGTTGCCCACCCCCGCGAGAAGCCGCTGGTCGAGCAGCACCGCCTTGATCGCCCGCTGGCGACCCCGTGCCATTCCCAGCAGCGCTCGAGCCCGTAGGGTCAACGCATCGGGGCCAAGAAGCGACCAGCGGTCCGCCAGCGCGGTCCGATCCAGCCCCGCCCAGACGGCGCCGAATCGGCGCGGGTCCCGAACCCACACTTGGGCCTCATCCAATCGCCATTCCAGATGCACGTGGTCCGTGTGCGCCTCGATTCGGCCCTTTGGCAGCACCATCACCTCGCCGCTCATGCCCAGGTGGAGCGCCACCACCCGACCATCCTCCGCCCGGATCGCCATCTGCTTGCCCCGCCGCTCGATCGCGGCGATCGCCCCGCCAGCCAGCAGGTCGCGCGCGACCAGTCTCGACGCGCGTGTGGATCGACGACCCGGTGGGTCCATGGGGCCCGTGATGTAATCGCGACGCCGAATGCGCACGGCACGCACCGTCCGGCCAACCATTGCCGCGCGCAATCCCTGGCAAACCCGCTCGACCTCGGGCAACTCAGGCATGGGCTTTGTTTCCACACAAACTCATGGGGCAATCATGATGCGAACTCGGGTCACCACTTGGATCTGCGTGAATAGTGCAAAACCGGTGGGAGTTCGACACAAAACACTGTTTCGACTCCCCTGCTTTGGGCGAAGAAATGGAAGTCGCGTCGAGTTCAACGGCGCGTGCAGCACCGCGTTTCTGGCCAGCCTCTCATCGTGGGATCCATTAGGTGAACAAGCCCCGCATTCTTGCCGGCGGATTTGGGCCGTCCCACCAGATCGCCCTCGCCGATTCCATCGGGCTCATCGAGCGTCACATTGACGCCGGCGTCGATTGGTTCGACTACACGCCGGGACCGCAGGCGCTCGAGCTCCGCGCCATTGGCGGCACCGTGCAATACATCGCCTGCCTGCCCCGCTTGCTCTCTCGGCGGTTCCTCACCGCGATCATCCGACCCTTCGCGCTGCCCTCGACCGCCTTCGAGATCGAGCTGCCGCAAGGCCAGCAGGAACCCAGTCGTTACACGGGATTGGTGCACGACTGCCAGTACGGCGCCGGCGGGCTCCACATCGTCACGCTCCAGTTCGAACGCCCCGTCGATGTCGCCGCGCTCCGAGGGCCGCTCGCGGCAGACGCCGAGGCCGAGCAAGAGCCCAAGCCCGCCGACACCGGCCCCCGGGTCCAACTCAACCATCCTGTGCTCGTCGTGCTGCCCGACGACGACGAGTGGAGCGAGATCGAGCCCGAGCTCCAGCGCGCTGGCGCCCAGTACGAACGCGTCACGGCGCTCGGGCCGGCGCTCGACCTGCTGCGCTCCCGCGCGTTCGGCGCGGTCATCACCGACTCGCTCATCGACGACATCAACGCCAGCGGCGTGCTCCACCGCCTCAGCGCGACCGACTACACGGGCCCGCTGCTGCTGCTGGACTTCGACGACGCCTCAGAGCAAGACCGCACGCTGCCCCCGCACCGCGTGCTGCTCCGTCCGATGAACGCGACCACGCTGGTCGACACGCTCGACTCGATGGGCGCCGCGACCTAGCGCTCGCGCAGCGCTCGAAAGAACGAACGCAGCAGCGCCGCGCTCGCATCGGCCTCAAGGCCCGACACGATCTCCGCGCGGTGGTTCAGCCGCTCGTCGTCAGCGATGCGGAAAAGCGATCGGC
>JBCAXI010000282.1:0-4125 GCA_038534175.1 Planctomycetota bacterium
ACGCCCGAGGCCGAGGGCTTTGGGGCACCCCTCGAAGCGGCAGAGTGAAGGAATCCGACGCCGACGTCGCGGGCGACGCCCGTGTGGCGCGGCGTGGGGTGATGGGTCGGTCGGGCGGCTTCCGCGTGTCGGTCGCTCGGCGTTGGACAGACTGGAGCGCGTGGGGAGCGCTCCGAGTTGTGCGCCCCTGGAGGGGTGGATAGGTTCATCTGGCCGTGGACCGAGACGGGCCCGGCTCGTTGGCGTTGGGCTGAGTTGGATTGGGTGTGGGGTTGGTCTCCGTTCGCTCGCTCGGTGAGCGAACACAGAAGGAGGGTCGCACCCTTGGCGCTTGATCTCGAGCGGCTGCTGCAGCCGATCAGCGACGCGTCGCCCTGCGGGGACGACCTGGTGTACGACGCCGCGTTCTTGGAGCTGGACCAGCTCTTCAAGGGCTCGCAAACGCACGGGATCGTCGAGGAGGCCGAGCACGAGGAGCCGAATTGGCGCGAGGTGCGCACCAAGGCGCTGGAGGTGTGCGAGCGCACACGCGACCTCCGTGTGCTGGTGATGCTCACGGTCTGCGAGATGCTGACCGACGGAGCCCGCGGGCTGCGCGATGGCCTGCGGCTGCTCGACGCGACGCTGGACCGGTACTGGGACGACGTGCATCCGAAGCTGGATCCGGACGACGACAACGACCCGACCGAGCGCGTGAACATCGTGTCGGCGCTGGCGATGCCGCTGGGCTCGATGGGCGATCCGGTTCGCTTCCGGGATCGGCTCAACGACATGGTGCTGCTGGACGCGGGGCGCATGGGCTCGATCACGCTGCGCGACGTGCGGATCGACCAGGACCCCTCGCTCGGCGGGACCGAGGAGTCGTCGGACCAGGTGCGTGCAAAGATCGCGGGCGTGGTGGGGGAGTCGGACGCCGAGGTGATCAACGCGGCGTTCGAGTGCATCGGCCAGACCGCGTCGGCGGCGCAGGCGGTAGACCAGACGCTCACGCAGCAGGCGGGCTCGGGCTCGGCGGCCAGCTTCGATGACGTGCACACGGATCTGAGGGTCGCGGTCAAGGCGGCGCAGGGGTGGATGGACCTGCGTGGTCTGGGCGAGGGCGGCTCCGACGAGGACGGCGCGGGCGTCGAGGGAGAGGCGGGCGGCGGCTCGGGCGGGGGCGGTTCGGCGCCCTCGGCGCCGGGCGAGATCCGCTCGCGGCAGGACGTTGAACTCGCGTTGCAGCGGATCCGTCAGTATTATGAGCGCACGGAGCCATCAAGCCCCGTGCCACTCTTGCTCGGGGTGGCCGAGTCAATGATCTCCAAGTCTTTCCTCGAGATCACCGAGGCCATGCCGCCGGATGCGACGGGCACGGTGGTTCGAATCCGAGATGCGGCGCACGGAGGCGGAGCGGGTTGAGCCTGCGGCCTCCTTTCGGGTGCTTGACTGGCAGGCTCTCCGTATGGGAACGGACGATGGCCTCAGACAATGGCTCTGAGGAGCCGGTGGTTCGATGCTGGGACGGTGTGCCGGGGGTTGCGTGTTAGAGGTGTCGAGCGCGGCGGGATCCGCGCGAGGAGGTTTCGGTGGCTAAGCAGAGCAGTCAGAAGTTCATCGCCCGAAACCGGGCACCCCGCGTGCAGATCGAGTACGACGTCGAGCTCTATGGCGCCGAGAAGGCCGTGCAGCTCCCGTTCGTCATGGGCGTGATGGCCGATCTCTCGGGCAATCCTGAGGAGGCGTTGCCGGGGGTGTCGGATCGCAAGTTCCTTGAGATCGATGTCGACAACTTCGACGAGCGTCTCAAGTCGATGAAGCCTCGAGCGGCGTTCCGGGTGGACGACAAGCTGAGCGGCGAGGACGGCAAGCAGATCTCGATCGATCTGACGTTCGAGTCGATGGACGATTTCTCGCCCGCGGCCGTGGCCCGCAAGATCGAGCCGCTGCGGAAGCTGTTGGAGACGCGTGAGCAGCTCTCGAGCCTGCTGACGTACATGGACGGCAAGGCGGGGGCCGAGGAGCTCATCGCCAAGGCCGTGGGTGATCCGGCGCTGCTGCAATCGTTGACGTCTGGCGGCGGAGCACCGGCGGCGCCCGAGGCGGCGCCAGCGCCGGAAGCGCCGGCCGACGGCGGAGATGGCGACGCGCCGGCGAGCGAGGGTGGCGACACGGAAGGGCAGGGCTGATCGACCATGAGCGAGCAACAAGCACAGGGCGCTGAGGCCCAGACCAGCTTTGACGACTTCTCCGCGCTGCTCAAGAAAGAGTTCAAGCCGAAGTCGGACCGCCAAAAGGAATCGGTCGAGTCGGCCGTCAAGACGCTCGCCGAGCAGGTGCTCGCCGACGCGTCGGTCGTGTCGAGCGACGTGGTGAAGACGATCGAGGGGATCATCGCGGCGATCGACAAACGATTGAGCGACCAGGTCAACGAGATCATCCACCACGAGGCGTTCCAGAAGCTCGAGGGCGCCTGGCGCGGCCTGCACCATCTCATTAACAACACCGAAACCGATGAGATGCTCAAGATCCGAGTGTTCAACATCTCCAAGAAGGATCTCGGCAAGACGCTCAAGAAGTTCCGCGGGACGGCGTGGGACCAGAGCCCGCTGTTCAAGAAGATCTACGAGGAGGAGTACGGGCAGTTCGGTGGCGAGCCCTACGGCTGCCTCGTGGGCGACTTCCACTTCGACCACTCCCCGCAGGACGTGGCGCTGCTGACCGACATGGCCCAGGTGGCGGCCGCGGCGCACGCGCCGTTTATCTCGGGCGCCGCGCCCACGCTGCTCAACATGGACTCGTGGCAGGAGCTCGCCAACCCGCGCGACCTGACCAAGATCTTCCAGACCGCCGAGTACGCCCCGTGGCGCAGCCTGCGTGAGAGCGAGGACTCCCGCTACATCGGGCTGGCGATGCCCCGGTTCCTGGCCCGTCTGCCCTATGGCGCCAAGACCGACCCGGTCGAGGAGTTCGCCTTCGAGGAGGACGTCGAGGGCGCCGATCACACCAAGTACACCTGGGCCAACTCGGCCTACGCCATGGCGGTGAATATCAACCAGGCGTTCAAGATGTACGGCTGGTGCACGCGCATCCGCGGCGTGGAGTCCGGCGGCGCGGTCGAGGGGCTGCCCTGCCACACGTTCCCCACCGACGACGGCGGCGTGGACATGAAGTGCCCGACCGAGATCGCGATCTCCGACCGGCGCGAGGCCGAGCTGGCCAAGAACGGCTTCATGCCCCTGCTGCACCGCAAGAACACCGACATGGCGGCGTTCATCGGAGCCCAGTCGCTGCAGAAGCCCGCCGAGTACGACGATCCGGACGCGACGGCGAACGCCAACCTGGCCGCCCGCTTGCCCTACCTCTTCTCGACGTGCCGATTCGCGCACTATCTCAAGTGCATCGTTCGGGACAAGGTCGGCTCGTTCAAAGAGCGGGACGACATGCAGAAGTGGCTGAACCGCTGGATCGCGAACTACGTCGAGGGCAACCCGGCGACGGCGTCTGAGGCCGACAAGGCCCGCCGCCCGCTGGCGGCGGCCGAGGTGACCGTCGAGGAGGTCGAGGGCAACCCGGGGTACTACACCTCGAAGTTCTTCCTCCGTCCGCACTACCAGCTCGAGGGGCTGACGGTCTCGCTGCGTCTGGTCTCGAAGCTGCCCTCTGAGAAGAAGTAGCCGCGTCTCGGCGGATTCGGGGCGCGCATCGCCTCGTAGTTGTGATGGGTTTGGGCGGACTTTTCGCGTCTCTATCGCCCGCGTCGCGTCGTCGCCGGGGGCTTGCCAAGGAACGAGCGGTGTCGGCGGGCGACGAGAGCTTCCGCTGGGCCGGTAAAGGAGGTTTCCGATGATCCTGATGAAGCTCCCGAAGGTCGATGGCGATATCAAAATCGCGGGCTACGAGAAGTGGTTCGTCTGCACCAGCATCAGCTGGGGCATCGAGCGGAACTTCGACGAGTCCGGCGCCACGGGCACGTTCGACGTGAAGCTGGGCGTTCCGATGTGGACCGACTCGATCGTCGAGATCGAGAAGACGGTGGACGAGTCGTCGCCCGACCTGTTCCGCAGCGCGGTCGCGGGCGGCATCCTGGGCGATGTGGTCGAGATCGACTTCGTCGAGCAGATCGAGGAGGGCGGCGAGGCCGTC
>JBCAXI010000283.1:0-4116 GCA_038534175.1 Planctomycetota bacterium
AGATGGGACGACACAAGCTCCAGCTCTACACAAAGGATGGCGCGACCAATGGCCCCGACCTGCTCGCCGATGAGATCAACCCGCGCATCCGCAATGCCGCCGACGTCCCCACCTCGCAACAGGCCGAGACGGGCTCGACCAAGGCGACCGTCGGCGTCATGATCGATCCCGCCGACGTCGTCGTGTTACCGGCCGATCAACGCGACTGAACCCCGCGCGAGCCGCTCCTGCGGCGGTTCGCCCAACAACCCAGCCCGCACAACCCGCACGCCTTTCGACACGCCTCGACACAAGCGGCTGGCGATTGTCGCGCGCGCTTCGTCTCGTTTGGATGCGTTCACAGCGCACCACAACGAAAGAGGTACCAGCCATGCAGACCAAGCCACTGTTCGCGTTCGCCCTGTTCGCCGCGGCCTCCACGCAGGCCACCGGCGCCGTCGTCACGCACACCGACGAGGCCAACTTCCTCGGCGCGGTGCAGACGTCCTGGATAGAGGACTTCGAGTCCTCCACGATCAACGAGTCCGTGCAAACGCTCGACTTTGGTGCCGACCTCGATCTGCCCATCACCTCCAGCGCCTCTCACAACCGTGTCTTCGACCAAACCGATGGCCACGGCGCGATCAACACCGACGGACGACGTGCCTGGAAGCTCGCCCGCGGCGCCACCTCGATCGACCTCGCCTCCGACGCCGGGCCCTTCAACGCCTTCGGCTTCTGGTACTCCGACCTCGAGTGGTCCGACCTCGACATCACGCTCCACACCGCCTCGGGCGACGAGACCGTGCGGCTCGCCGACGACAACCCGAACCAGTCGCGCTTCTTTGGACTGGTGAGCGATGAGCCCGTCGAGCGCGTCACCATCGCGTGGACCGTCGACAAGAACGACGGCGTCGGCTTCGACCGAATGTTCCTCGGCTCGACCTCGGTGCCCGCGCCCGCTTCGGTCGGACTCGCCGCACTCGGGCTCGGCCTCGCCGTCCAGCGTCGCGGCAAGCCCGCCGCCTGACGCGTCGCCCGTCCTGCGACCCGCACTCGTCGCACACTAACCCCGCGCGCTCAAGCCCACGCTGTGAGTTCTTCGCGCGCACGCTCTAATTCGATCGCGCTAAGAACGCGCACACTTCGGCTTGCACACGTATGCGGGCGGCCCACGCCACGACTCGAGCACTACGCTCCGGGCGTCCCGCTCATCACTCCACTGTGAGGCCGACCCATGCGCTTGACCACGCTTGCAGTTTTGATTGCCGTTGCGTTCGCGCTCGCCGCGCCTTCGAGCCGCGCCCAAACCACCCATGAACCGTCTGCCGATGGCCCGCTGGGGGGCAGGGAGGTTGTCGTGCCCGCGACCCCCGCCGACTGGTCGCCAGTGCTCCGCGCGTACGTCGCGGAGCGAGAGCGCGAGTTCGATCGGATCACGCCCGAGCGTCGCGACCAGCTCGCCGAGCTCGCCGCGTACGTTGCCGAGACCCGCGCCAAGGGCCAGCGCACGGGCCTCACGTTCGTCTGCACCCACAACAGCCGTCGCTCGCACATGTCCCAGCTCTGGGCCGCCGTCGCCGCCGAGCGCTACGGCCAGGCGCACATCCGCACGTACTCGGGCGGGACCGAGGCGACCGCGTTCAACCCGCGCGCCGTCGCGGCACTCGAGCGCGCCGGGCTCGACATCGACCGCACGACCGACGACACCAACCCCATCTACCACGTGCGCACCCACGTCCACGCCAACCCGATGACCTGCTTCAGCAAGATCTACGACCAGGCACCCAACCCCACCGCCGCCTTCGCCGCGATCATGGTCTGCAACAGCGCCGACGAGGCCTGCCCCATGGTCCCCGGCGCCGACCGACGCTTCGGCATCACCTACGTCGATCCCAAGGCCCACGACAACACGCCCAAGGAAGCCGCGGCCTACGACGAACGCTGCGCACAGATCGCCCGAGAGCTGCTGTTCACGATGCGCCTCGCAGCCGAGCGATGATCGCCTCGATCATGAGTCGGCGTCGGTGTTGTCGTATCCCGCGGCGCTGAGCTGCGAGCGCACGTCCTGCAGCCGAGCGCGAACCGGCGCCGACCATTCACCCACACGATCCGGATCGGCGATCTCCAGGCCGGAAGCCAAACTGTCGGCGTGGCGTTGGGCCTTCGGCCAATCCTCTTGTTGTGCGGCCAGCACCGCCTCGATGGATCGAAGCTCGGTCTCGTGCCTTCTCAAGTCTCTCCACGAATAGAATTCCTCAAGACGCTGCTCCCAGGTCCGCCCAAGCAACGGGACAAGCGTGTTGATCGCGTCCCACCGAGCCGGGCCGGCGTGTCCGTCGTTCAGCACGCGGCACGCGAACTCATACAGCGGCGCCCATGTCAGGCTGCTGACGCGCGCGTCCTCCCAGCCCAGCTCGTTCAGCGTGGCGCCAGCGGTGAGCACCCCCATCAGCGCATTGGTGGTCACGCCGCCTGTCGGGTCGAGCGGGCGCACGCGTTGCAGGATGCCGTACATCTCGGAGACGCCGCGCACGCGCTCTCCCAGCGACCCGCGCGAGCGTGCCTCGGCGAGCATCGTCTCGATCGCCTGGCTCGACAGATCGGGCTGCGATCCGAGCACGCCAATCTCCATCTCGCCCTCTCGGATCGCGTGCGCCGCGCGTCGATAGCCCAGATGGCTCTCGGCCCGGCTGGCTCGACGCCGCAACGACTCGAGCCCGATGCGCACGCGATCGAAGGTCGCGGCTTCCTGCAGCACCGTCGCGGTCGCGGCCCGCGCCATATCGCGGTACGGATGGTGCTGCCCCAGCACGACCGCGATCTCATCGACGCCGCGCTGCAGCGGCTCGCTGCGCTCTTGTGTGGAGTCGCGCACCATGACGACCATCTCATCAAACCGCTCGGCGCTCGCCGGCGCCACGCCCGACTCGATCCCGAGCGCGTACGCCCGGACGATCAGCTCGAAGCCCATGAAACGTCCATCGGCCTGGCGCACGCCGTTGACCACAACGTCCGGCAGCACCTCGTTCCGCTTCGTCAGGGCGGCACCTTCCGCGGCGAAGCGGTGGCGCTGGGCATCGCTGAACAGATCGCCGGCGAACGACGCGTACAGCAACGCCTGGATCCGCGCCAGCCGCGCCGTCGTCGCGTACCGCTCGTTCAGCGCGATCGCATCCTGCTGGCCCAACGATTCGAGCTCCGCGAGCAACGCGAGCACCTCGGCCCGCACGCGTGTCGATGTGGTCGCGTCTAGCTGACGCGGGATCGCGAGTTGGCCCGCATGGTCACGGTCCACGAAGTGCTGGGCCATCACCAGAAGCCGCGTCCAGACACGCATGCCTCGTACCTGATCCGCCGCGGCGGATTTGGCGTCGATCTGATCGAGCAACGAGAAGGCGTCGGCGTACTTGAAGTTCTGTCCGCCGTACGTTGTGAACAGCTCTGTCAGCTGATTCTGCAGAATCGCGACGCGGAGTCGCTGCAGGTTCTGATCCGCCTCTCGGAGGGCCTGCGCCTCGCGATCAAGCGCCGAGCTCATCTGCACCAGGGCGACCATCGCGACCACCAGCCCCAACGAGAGCGCGCCCATCATCAGTCCCGCGACCGTGATTGGGCCCTTGTGCCGCGACACGTACCGACGCAGCCGATACCCCGTCGTCGGCGGTCCCGCGTCGACCGGCTCCCCGTCCAGGAACCGCTGCAGTTCCTTGCCCAGCATCGCGGCCGTCTCGTACCGGCGCTCGCGCGTCTTCTCGAGGCACCGCATGATGACCCAGTCGAGATCGCGCTTGAGCGTGCGTGTCGCCGCCTCGCGGTTGACCGGCCCGCGGGTGGCGCCGCTGGGAGTCTTGCCCCCGCCGCTCCTGCCCCCTCCGCTGAGGCGCGTGCTGGGCTTGGGCGGCTCGACCTCGCGGATGATCCGTTGGATCTCGGCGAACCCCGCCGATCGCAGTGTCTTCGGGTCGAACGGCAGCGAGCCCGTCAGCAGCTCGTACAGCACCACACCCAACGAGTACACGTCGCTCCGTGTGTCGATGTCGAGCCCCGACATCTCCGCCTGCTCGGGACTCATGTATTCGGGCGTGCCGATCAGCTGCCCGCGATCGGTGAAGATCGTTCGCTCGGTCAGCCGCT
>JBCAXI010000284.1:0-4116 GCA_038534175.1 Planctomycetota bacterium
GAACGAGTCGCGGGCGACTCGTTCTCCTCGAGCTCGAGCGAATAGACGCCGGGCAGGTCGATGACCTCGTCGCCGGTTGCGAGGGTGCCGAGGCGGGCTTCCTGCGTGCTGCCGGGAAAGTTGGCCGTGTGCCGGCGTTGCCCGCAGAGGCGGTTGAACAGCGTCGTCTTGCCCACGTTCGGCGGGCCGACGAGGGCGATGTGCCGGTGCTCGACCGAAGATGGCGCCGAGGTCTCGGTCACGTCAGCACGTGATCAAGAAGAGGTACGCGGAGGGCGCAGAGAGGCCGCAGAGGACGCAGACAGAAGACATGGGGCTCCGATCCGAACACCCTGATTTCCCTCTGCGTCCTCGGCGCCACTCTGCGATCTCTGCGTACGGCCTTTGGAATTCACCGAGGGCGAACGACGATGCGATCCGCCAATCGCCGCGCCAGCCCGATCCGCGAGCAGTGCCCGCCCGAGCAGTCGCACGCCCGACGAACCTCCACCACGCACGGCTCACCAATCCGACGCACCGTCACCAACGCCTCCGGCCCCAGCCCCATCGCCCGCAGCGTCTCGCTGTCACGCCCAGAAGCTCCGCCCTCGAACGCGTGCGAGGTCACCGAGCCGGTGGCGCCGCGAGCGAGCTGGGTCAGGCGGACGTCGGTCGAGGGGGTGGCTGGGGACATGGCGGCTCCAGGCCCGCGGGGTGTGAAGGCGGGCAAGCGGCGGATCATAGAGTGATTGCGACTCAGTCTCAATCGCGCTGTGTTCGTGCCGAACGCCTCCGTTTGACATTTTAACCAACGATCGTAAGGATGAGTCAATGCACGGACTCAAAGCCATGATGCTGCTCCAGGCGCTCGTCGCGGGGGAGGCAACGCCGGGCGAGCTCACTGAGCGGTTGGCGCGAAACACCGGTCAACGACTGAGCATGAGCGGGGTGTACGTTCAGCTTGATCGTCTGGAGCGCGCAGGTTTGGTCAAGAGCCGTCTCGGGAAGAACCAAGACCATCGCGGAAGACGGCGACGCTACTACGAGATATCGGCGACCGGAGTTCAGACGCTGAACACGCTTGATGCAGCGAGAGGGGGAGTGACTCTTGCCTGATGCCCCCGCGAGACCCGAAGAAGATCCTCAGTACATTCTGCTGCGTGACACACTCAACAGATTAGTCGTAACGAGTGGTAACCCATCTGGGTCTGCGAAGCGCCTACGGCGCGCATACGGGTGGCTATACACCCAATACGGCGTCTTTCCTGATCCTCCGAAAGGCGCGCGTCGAGTACTTGTGAGGTACAAGCGAGAACTCGATCGAGCGTATGCCGCCGGCCAATTAGCCCTGCCTTTCACGGATCTGGAGCCGGTCCAAACGAGCCCTCCGCGACTACTGAGTCAACACGTTCTGGATGCGTGCAGCTTGATGTTGCCCGCGCGGCATCGTGACGATGTCATGCGCGAATTGGATGAGGCATCAAGTCTGTGGATCAGCGAGTGTGAGCGATTCACTCGCCTACCGCTCATTCTGCGAATCTTGGTTGTGATCGGAAAGGCAATGGCGGTGATCCGTATCGGCCTCGGACTGTGGTTGAACACAATCGCAGACTTCCTCCGCGGGATATGGCGCGCGAATTAGGTCTGATACCACGTGTTAAAAACTACCCCGCCGACCCCACCAGCTTGTCGTTCGTCTCGAACCGCGTCATCGCCGCCAGGAGCTGCTCCACCTGCTGCGGTGGGGGCATGTTGAGCAAGCGACGCCGGAGGGCCGTGACGGTCGCCAGGGTCTGCGGGTCGAGGAGGAGGTCCTCCTTGCGGGCGCCGCTGGCGGCGAGGTTAATCGCCGGGAACAGGCGTTGCTCGGCGATCTTGCGATCGAGGATCAGCTCCATGTTGCCCGCGCCCTTGAACTCCTCGAAGATCACCTGGTCGCCCTGGCTGCCCGTGTCCACCAGGCAGGTTGCGATGACCGTCAGGCTGCCGGCCTCCTCGGTCTGACGCGCGGCGCCAAACAGCTGCCGCGGGACCTCCATCGCTTTGCTGTCGATGCCGCCGCTGAGCGTGCGCCCGCTGCTCGCGTGCCGACGGCTGCGGTTGAACGCCCGCCCGAGACGCGTCAGCGAGTCGAGCATGACCACCACGTCCTTGCCCGCCTCGACCATCCGCTTGCACCGCTCGAAGGTCATCATGCTCACCGCGACGTGCCGATCCGTGTCGTGGTCGTTGCTGCTCGCGTTGACCAGCACACGGTCTTTCCACGGCGCGTCGTCCTTCGCCAGCGTGCGACGGAAGTCGGTCACTTCCTCGGGGCGCTCGTCCACGAGCAGGATCACCATGTGGGTGTTCTCGTGGTTGCGGAGGATCGCCTCGGCGACGTTCTTGAGCAGGGTCGTCTTGCCGGCCTTGGGCGGGCTGACGATGAGCGCGCGCTGGCCGAAGCCGATCGGGCAGAACAGGTCGATCAGTCGGCAGGCGTCGGGGCAGCCGGGGTACTCGAGCGTGGCTCGCGGCTGGGGGTCGATGACCGTCAGATCCTCGAACCGGGGGCGGGTGCGGAACTCCTCAGGGTCGAGCCCCTCGATCTCGAGAATCGAGGCGACGACCGGTCGAGCCGGGCGCGGGGCGCCGTTGGTGGGTCGGCGTCCGCGTCGGCGGCGGGGTTTGCGCATCTCGACCTCGACCGTGAGCTCGAGGCCATCGCGCAGGTTGTACTCGTCTCCGAGGCTGGCGGGGACGATGGGATCGCCCTCGTCGGTGACGACGGACCAATCGGAGACTTGCCGCACGCGCCCATCGGCGCGCGCCGGCCATTCGAGGATGCCGGTGAGGGTCTGCATGGATGTCGATCAACTCACGCCAGAATCGGGGTGCGTCTCGGCCCGGGGCTCGCAGGGCGGCGCTGGCAGGACGCCGCGGACGATCGGGCCCCGAGGGGTCACGACGGCCGAGAGAACGCTCGATTGGCAGGACGCCCGTTCCCCCGAACGGACCGGTGTATCAGAGCCACCCACCGAGTCGGTGTCAACCCCTAGGCGTGCGATCGTCGCGGCCCCCCCTGAACCAATGAAAGAGCACCCGAAGATGCGGCGGGTCGCATTCCAGCCCGGACGGCGCCCGAGACTCTGCCCCCAAGACCGTTACGATGGGCCGCGGCGTTGGGTGTGTCCCACGGGCGGGCCGCGAGGGAGCCGGCGTTTGCAGATGCAGTCGATCGAGGGCGTCGGGGTCTCGCCCGGGATCTTCATCGGCGTGGCCTACGTCATGGACGAGGCGGCGCTGCGCGTCCAGCGCCGCAAGATCGCGCCCCACGAGGTCGACCAGGAGATCCGCCGTCTGGACGACGCGATCGAGGCCTCCGCGGGCGAGCTCCGCGACATCAAGCAGGAGGCCGAGACCGAGCTCGGTCCCGAGGCGGCCAAGATCTTTGGCTTCCACGCGTTGCTCTTGCAGGACGCCTCGCTGATCGATCCGATCCGGGCGCTGATCCGCGATCGGTTGGATGCCGCCGAGTACGCCGCGTACAAGCAATTCCAGGCCCTGGCCGACCGGTTCCGGGGCATGCCCGACTCGGCGTTCACGACCAAGACCGACGATATCGACGACCTGCTCGAGCGGCTTCTGACGCATCTGGGGCAGACCGAGTCGAGCGCGATCGACGACATGCCGCCCGAGGCGGTGGTGATCGCGCGGGATTTGACACCCAGCGAGACCATCGGGTTCGACCACGACAGGGTGCGAGCGCTGGTCACCGATCTGGGCGGACGCACCAGCCACACCGCGATCGTCGCGCGGGCGATGGGTCTGCCGGCGGTCGTCGCGACCAGCGACGCCAGCGAGCTGGCCCACGACGGCGACACCATCATCGTCGACGGCGCCCGCGGGCGGGTCATCCTCCACCCCGACGAGGAGACCCTCGAACGCTACCGAAAGGGCATCGAGCGGCAGGAGACCTACCGCCTCAGCCTGGGCGAGCTCAACGACCTCCCCGCGGTCACCAACGACGGCCAGGTCGTCGAGCTCCTGGGCAACATCGAGTTCCCCACCGAGGCGGACACGATCGTCGCCAACGGCGGGGGCGGCGTGGGGCTCTACCGCACCGAGTACCTCTACCTCGAGCGGCGCACCACGCCG
>JBCAXI010000285.1:0-4111 GCA_038534175.1 Planctomycetota bacterium
CGATGTCGGACAGATCGGCGCCCGCGCCGGAGAGCGCCCGCTCGATGGTGGGCAGCAGCGACTCGACGTGCGCGCGACTGGCGAGCTCGGGCACGACGCCGCCGAACCGGGCGTGGCGCTCTGCCTGAGAGGCGACGGCGCTGGACCGGACCTGGCGGCCATCCGACACGAGTGCCGCGGCCGTTTCATCGCACGAGGATTCGATCCCGAGGACGAGCACGACGCGATGATACGAGGGGCCTTGCGTCTACACTGAATCCTGCTGGCGATGTCGATCCTTGCGACGTCGACTACCGCGTCTTTCGCGATCAAGAAAGGGGCCGCGCGTGCCCGAGCCGAAAGAGAGAACGTCCATCCAGGCCGCCGCGGAGCGGGCGGTGCTCGCTGCGGTTCGGCTGCCCGACGCCCGATTCGACCCGAGCGACCCGTTCGGCGAGCTCGCCTCGCTGGCCGAGCAGGCCGGGGCGACGATCGTGGGCGAGCTGAGCCAGTCGCTCGATCGCCCGGTCGCGGGCACGTACATGGGCACGGGCAAGCTGGTTGAGCTCAAGAGCCTGTGCGATCTGGTGGATGCGTCGATGGTGATCTTCGATCACGAGCTGAGCCCGAAGCAGATCGCCAAGATCGAGGAGACGGTCGAGCGCAAGATCGTGGATCGCTCGGAGCTAATCTTGGACATCTTCGCGAGCCGTGCGACCACGCACGAGGCGAAGATCCAGGTCGAGCTGGCCCAGCTCGAATACACCTACCCGCGGCTGCGCGCGATGTGGAGCCACCTCGAACGCATCACGGGCGGCTCGCCCGGCGGCGTGGGCACGCGCGGCCCGGGCGAGCAGCAGCTCGAGATTGACCGGCGTCTCGTGCAGCGCAAGAAGAACCAGCTCCAACGCGAGCTGCGCGACCTGCAGAAGCGCAAGCGCCGCTCCGTCGAGCAACGCAACAACGAGCACTTCACGATCGGCCTTGTCGGCTACACCAACGCCGGCAAGAGCACACTGTTCAACACCCTGACCAGCGGCGGCGCCTACGCCGACGATCGCGTCTTCGCCACGCTCATGACGCGAACGCGCGCGTGGGACCTCGGCGGCGGGCTCGACGTCATGCTGTCGGACACGGTCGGATTCGTGCGCGATCTGCCGCACAACCTGATCGCGTCGTTCAAGGCGACGCTCGAGGAAGCCACGCACGCGGATCTGCTGCTCATCGTGCTCGATGTGAGCGATCCGGCGGCCGAGCTGCACTACGACACCGTGATGGGCACGCTCGACGAGTTGTTCGATGAGGTCGCGCGGGCCGAGCACGCGCCGGGTGAGCCCGCGCCCAGCTACGCGCCCGACGCGGGACAGTCTCGCGGCGATGGCTGGACGCCTCCGCCTCGCCTGCTCATGCTCAACAAGGCCGACGCGCTCGCGGACAACCGCGAGCTTCTCGTGTGGCAATCACGCCATCCCGATGCGGTGGTGCTCTCCGCGCTGCCGGGCGACGACGGGCGACCCGCCGTCGGCGCCGACGCGCTCGAGGCGGTCGTGCGCGGACACGTGACCGGCCCGGTGGGCGAGTACGACGTGACCGTCCCGCTCCGCGACGCGCGGACGATCCACACGATCGAGAATCGAGGCGAGGTGTTGGATCGGACGTACGACACCGACCGCGTCACGCTCCGTGCGCGCTTGGGCAGCCGCCAAGTCGAGCGGCTTCGGGCCGCCGGGGCGGAAGTGTCCACGTCGTTCTGATCGCGGGCCGGATTGTGGTCAACCGGCGTTGGGGCACACGCGATCAGTTGGCCGGCGTGAAGGCACCGCAGGAACTAATGGCGGTGACGCGGAGCGCCTCGCCCTCGTGCGCGGGTGAGCCGCACTCGGCGACGAGGTCCTCGGGCGCCTCGCCCTTGATGCGCACCTGTGTGAACTTGGGGCTGGCGTCGTCGCCGAAGTGGGCGCACTTGCCGCACTGACCGTCCTGGACCTTGAGCATGGCGTGTCTCCCTGAGTGGCGCCCGTATGACCGAGTGGCGCGTGTGTCGCCGCGACCGTCCGCGGCTCCTTCTAGTTTCGTTCCAGAACGGGATGTGGCACGCGAGAATCGGTCTCATCTACGGAATTGCGACGGTGTTGCAGCGTTCGCGGACCTCGACGGCGGCGATCCGGCGCGTTTGGGCAACCGGGGTCGGCTGGACTTTCGGACAGAGAGCCCAGATACTCCGCCCGCGGATCGCCGCGGCCCCATTGCGGGCTCGCGTGTCCGGTTTCGCCACCTTAGCTCAGTTGGTAGAGCGGAGCTTTCGTAAAGCTCAGGTCGCTGGTTCGAGTCCAGTAGGTGGCTTTGCGCGCTCACGCGACGACAACGATCAAATCGGCAAGCGGAACGAAGCGTGCGGTTCGGCGCCGCCGCTCATGAGCGCGCTGGTCGGCGGGGCTCACGGGTCGGGGCCTGCCCAGGCGATGCGTGGAATATGATGCGATCGCTGTCGATCAGGAGTGCACGAGCGGTGCGCCTTCGATCGGTGTCGAGGAGTTGCACGCATGCCTCTGAATTTTGCTTTCGCATCAACGCTGCTGTGCGTGCTCACGACAACGCCTATGCCGTCGGTACTCGCGCAGCCCGCGCCGCACAATGACCATCTCGATGACCACCGGATCTGGCCCATGCACTCCTTGGACCGCCCGCACCCTCCGAAAGTGACGCCCGGGCCGAACGCGGGGCTTGGCACGCCGGCGCCGAGCGACGCGGTCGTGCTGCTGGGCGAGGACACGGGGCTGAACGCGTGGCAGCAGGACGGCGGCGGAGACGCGGCCTGGGTCCTGGTCGAGCCGGGCGTCGTGCGCGTGCAGCCCGGCACGGGCACGCTGGCGACCAAGCAGTCCTTCGGCGACTGCCAATTGCACATCGAGTGGATGTGTCCCGGCGATCAGGCCCACCGCACGAGTCAGAACCGCGGCAACTCGGGCGTGTTCCTCATGGGGCTGTACGAGTTGCAGGTGCTCAGCTCTTACCACAACGACACGTACGCCGACGGTATGGCCGCGGCGATCTACGGGCAGCATCCGCCGCGGGTGAACGCGAGCCGGCCCATGGGCCAGTGGCAGAGCTACGACATCACGTTCCGCCGCCCACGGTTCGACGCGGCGGGCAATCTGATGCGTCCGGCGCGGATGACCGTCTTCCACAACGGGTTGCTAGTGCACGACCACGTCGAGCTCGTTGGTCCGGCGTCGCACATGGAGCAGCGCTCCTACGAGGCGCACGCCGACGCCCTGCCCCTGAAGCTGCAGGACCATGGCGAGCCGGTGCACTTCCGCAACATCTGGATCCGAGCGCTCGAGTAGGCGGTCCGGGCGCCATTGAAAACGAGAACAGGCCGTCCCGAGCCTGAGAGGGGCTGGACGGCCTTCGAAAGCGGGTGAGCGGATTCGAACCGCCGACATTCACGTTGGCAACGTGACGCTCTACCACTGAGCTACACCCGCGTGGGCGGACAGTCTATCCCCTTTGCCGCCCCGCTGCCAACGCCTCGGGAGCGTGATTTCGCCATTGGTGGATTACCGGGCGGCCGTCTCGGCGCCACCAACCTGATCGATCGCTCCGAGGACCTGCTGGGGCGTGTAGTTGTTCGCCAGCCAGGGCTCGTCCTCGGCGGGGCCGTAGACCGCCAAGAGGGGAATGCCCGTTTGGCCGAGTTCGCGGAGCCGGTCCCAGCCGGGGGCCTTGGTGCTCGTGAGATCGACGGTCATGGTGACGATGTCGTCCTGGGCAAGGCGCCCTTTGACCGGGTCCTTGTTGAGGACCGCGGCCTTGAGGGCCTTGCAGTTGAGACACCACTCCGCGGTGAAATCGAGCACCACGGTGTAGCCGTCGGCGCGGGCTTGCTCGAGCAGCTTTGGTTCGTAGTCGATCCAGGTGGTCGTGATGATCCGCCCCGGCTCGGCCTCGGCGATCGCGGCCTGCTTGGTCTGGTAGACCTCCTTGGCGTTGCTTGTTGAGTCGAGGGCGTACAGCAATGCGACGCCGCCGACGATCGCGCCGATGAGCGTGAACGACGCTCGCGGCACGGGCTTCTTGGTGATCTGGAACGTTCGAACAAGTAGCCAGCCGCCCGCAGCGATCGCGAACA
>JBCAXI010000286.1:0-4089 GCA_038534175.1 Planctomycetota bacterium
TGAACTCGTGCGGGCCCATCGGCGGACGCCCTCTCTGGCGTTTGTTGGAAGGCTTGACTCTACGGGAGACACCGCGATGGCACACACGCGCGAGGCGCAGGCCGCGAAGATCGTACGTTGGTTCACCAAGATCGCCATCATCGGCATCTTCACGGTCGTGGGGTGGCTGCCGAAGTTCACCGGAAACGCGGGCCCGCTCGTCGAGAAGCTCGACGGCTTCGGTGGGCAGACCGCGGTCTACGGCATCGCCGCGGCAGAGGCGATCGCCATCGTGCTGCTGCTCATCCCGAAGACGGCTTTTTTCGGCGCGGTGCTCGCGATCGTGCTCATGATCGGCGCCATCGGCAGCCACGTCGCCGGGCCCGTCGGCATCGAGGGCGACTTCCTCGGCGTGTTCGTGGCGGCGATCATCGCGTTCGTGGCGGCCGGCGTGAACGCCTTCCTGGAGTGGAAGCGCACCGCCGGCTCGGCCGCGCCGATCGCCACCTGACCCCGCGCGGGTCAGGCCCCCGCGAACGCCACCTCGGTGATGTTTTCGCTGTTCCAGCCCTCGGTCGGAGACCAGTAGAACCGAAGCACGTCGCCATCGGCCGCGCGAGAGAACAGGTGCATTGTCGCGCGATCTCCCTCGATGCCTCGCACGGTGCCCACGGGCTGGTCGGACTCGGTCAGGTCGGTCAACGCGTCGGCCCGCCACTCGTTCAGCCCGGGCGACCACCAGTACACGACCAGATCGCCCGCCCGATCGATGCCCGCGATGTTCAGCCCGCCCCACGTCGTGACAAAGCTCGCGGTCGTCGCGGCCGAGAGCTGCGGGCCGCCCGTCTCTTCGGTCAGGTTGGTGAGCTGCCAGTCGCCGCCGAACGAGGGCACCCACCACGTCACACTGAGATCGCCGTTCGCGTCGGCACCGGCGAGGTTGACCGCGCCCCACGGCGTGATGAACGCCGTCAACCCGCCCGACAGCGGCTTGGCACCGGTGATCGCCGAGAGGTTGTCCGTCTGCCAGTTCACAAGCCGCGGCGCCCACCAGACGGCCTGGATGTCGCCGTTCTCGTCGAGTCCCGCGATGTGCAGCCCGTTCCATCGGGTGACGTACGCGATCAGATCACCGGTGAACTGCGGCGACTCGGCTCCGCGGGCGCGAAGGTCCTGCTCCGAGAGATTTCGGAACACCCATTCCGCGTTGCCGAACGCGTCGACGCTGCCCGTTTGGTGGTACAGCACGAGGTCGCCGTTGTCCGCGACGCCCGCCAGGTGCGTGTTGCCGTGGATGTCGGTAAACGCCGTAAGCCCAGTCGCCAATGCGAGCGCGCCGTCGAGTTGCGCGGTGAGGTCGATCGCGGTCCAGGCGCCGCCGTCTGTCTCGCGGATGAGGTAGAGCTGCCCGTCGACGGCCGCGGCGGCGAACGTCCGCCCGGTGAGCTCGTCGAACCAGGTCACGGGGTCGCCCACGCGATCGCCCAGCCCGAGCGCGTCGGACAGGTCCGTTCCGCGCCACGCGGCGAGTTCGCCCGCCGGGCGATCGAACACCAGCAACTCGCCCTGCGTGCTCTTGCCGAACACGAATAGCCCGCCCTCGTCGTCGATGGAGCCGTAGACCGGCGGCGGCGTGAGCACGGGCTCGTCCTGCTCCGTCGGCGGCTGCGGGTCTTGAACGGGCGGCTCGTCATCCTCGGGAATCGCGATGACCAGGCTCTCGGCGAAGCGAACCCGGAACACGAATGGGTCACTGTCCAGCACTCCGTCGGACGCGACCAGGCTGAACGCGGCGTATGCGCCCTGCGCGGTCCCGTCGGGCTGCCAGATGAGGCTGTCGCCCGCCAGCAGGGCCGTCGGTCCGGTCGACGCGAGATCGAGCGCGAGTCCCTCGCGGATCAACGCCCCGTTGAACACGCTGGAGATCACCAGGCTGAACGCGTCGCCGTTCGGGTCGTTGAGATCGGTGAGGCCGAGCAGATCCTCGTAGGTCACGGTCTGCGCGCTGGGGGCCGCGGCGATGTCGAGCGGGTTGAAGTACGTGAACCGTGGCGAGACCTCGACGTACGCGCGCAACTCCACGGGCTCGGAGTAGTTGAACCCGTCGAACGCCGCGACCCGCATGAACGGAGTCTCGTTCGCGGCGAGCACGCCCGGCGTCCAGATGAGCGTCTCGGCGTCGAGCAGGCTGACGCTGGAGGTCGCGTCGATCGGCACGCCCGTTTGAGCGCGGCGGATGACGCCGTCGGACAGCCCGACGATGCGCAGATCGAGCGCGTCGTCCTCGAAGTCCGCCGGCTGGAGCCGCTCGAGCAGCTCGGCGACATCGATCTCAAATCCGCGCCGCTCGATCGCGACGCCGAGCAGATCAACCGAGCTGACGCTCGGCGGCTCGTTGAGGTAGATCGAGACCGTGGTCGCGTCGACCGCGGCCAGCCGCCCGTCGAACCCGCGCACGGTCAGCGCGGGCAGTGTTTCGGTGAACGCGTACGCGTCGGGAATCCATCGAAGCGTCGCGTCGGGGTCGATGAGCTGGCCGGGCTGGGCCGCCAGACCGTCGATCTCGATCGCGCCGCCCACGGCGCTCTCGAACAGGAACTGCTCGGCGCCGAAGACAAAGTCCCACTCGACGCCCTCGGCGATGTCCTGCGCGGAGAACACGAACGCGTCCGCGAGGCTCGACGTGTCGAGCTGGGCGCCCGGCAGCGTGGTCTCAAGATCCGGCTGCGGCGGGATCAGCAGGCTGTCGACCAGCCGGATGACGTCGACGCGGTTGTACTCCGCGAACGTGTTGACGACATCGTCGTTCTCGTTGTCGCCGTCGAAGATGTTCTGCGAGCCGTTCTCGAGCGCGAATCGGAACTCCTCGAGCGTCATCCGCCGCCCGGTGGACTCGTAGAAGAACTGCTGCATCAGCACCGCGACGCCTGCGATGTGCGGGGAGGCCATCGACGTGCCGTGCAGCGTGATGAATCCGCCCTGCGGCCCTGCGGCGGTGATGCCGCCGCCCGGCGCAAAGATCTCCGTCAGGTTCTCGTGGCGCTGGCTGAACGGCGTGATCTGGTCGGCAGAGGTCGAGAACGCGTTGACCGAGCCCATGCCGTAGGACACGGGACCGATGTTGGAGTCGTAGACCGCGCCCACTGCCAGCGAGTTGGCGTCCGCCGCGGGGTAGCTCACGCCCTGCGAGTTAAAGCCCGCGTAGCCGTTGCCGGCTGCGGAGACCACGATCACGTCGAGCGCGGCCAGCGCGGCGAACTCGTCACTGGCGTATCCCTCTTGGGCGGTGTCGAAGTTCGTGCGATTGCCGAGACTCAGGTTGACCGACGCGATGTTGTACGTCTCGGCGTTCGCGATGACCCACTGCAGCGCCTCCTCGATATCGACCCTCCGTGCGCCCACGTCGAATCCGTCGGGGAAGACCTTGAGGTGGATGACGTCCGCCCCCGGCGCGACGCCGCTGCCGAAGAAGCCGATCTCATCCGTGGACACGGGCCCGCCGGCGACCGTGTAGCTGACATGCGAGCCGTGCCCATCGACGTCGGACGCGTCGGGATCGTTGCCGTCGGAGAAGTCGTAGCTGAAGACGATGCGATCGGCGACGCCGTCCCCGTCCTCGTCGGGGCCGAAGCCGGGGTGATCCAGATCGATGCCCGTGTCGATGATCACGGTCGCGAAGCCCGAGCCGTCGATGTGGTCGAGCCGCGGGTCGTTCCGCCACTGGGTGAGGCCGATGAGATCCGCGGCCTCCACCACGCTCGGCGCGATGTCCGACGGCGTCTCGACACGCTCGCCGAACGTGCGGATGTCGTCCTCGCCTCCGTCGATCGTGACGGCCTGGATGAGGGCGGCGACCTCCGGGCTGTAGCTCGACAGATCGAGCTCCGCGAGCCACTCGGAGGCGACGCTCAGCACGATGCGTTGCTCGAGCGCATCGAACCAGCGCTCCTCGAGCGATCGATCAGCGGGTGACCGATCAGCAAGCACCCGATTGGCGACGCCGCTGCGGTTGATCAGGCGCGAGGCGGAGAGGCGGGACGATCGCCGGAGCGTCATCGGTGCGCGCATGCTGGGCCCTCAGAGTGTGCTCGCGGCGACCACAACCGCGAG
>JBCAXI010000287.1:0-4060 GCA_038534175.1 Planctomycetota bacterium
TGCACATCAAGGCCTTTACCGCCGTGGAGGTCGTCCACCTCGCCAAGATTGCGCGGAAGTACAAGCGGGCCGACCGGCGCGAGAGCATCCGATGGGTGCTCAGCGAGCTTAAGGCCGCCGGCCTCGACTCCCTCCCCGGTGGCGGCGCCGAGGTCTTCGACGACCGCGTGCACGACGAGGCCTTCAAGGGCAAGATCCGCAGCGACGAGTGGCTCGACGTCCACACCATCGCCCACGAGCTCGGCCTCAACACCAACGCGACGATCCTGTATGGGCACATCGACCAACGCCGCGAGCGGCTGGTGCACATGGAGATCCTGCGCCGCGCCCAGGACCAGGCGCTCCAGCGCCTCGGCTACGACGGCGTCGACCACGCATCATCAGAACATCTGCCCGCGCTCGCCGGCATCAACGCGCCCGCCATCACGCTCACGCGCGAGGGGATCGACCTCCCCACACCCGCCATGAGCGACCGCGGCGGCTACTTCCAGACCATCATCCCGCTCCCCTTCTTCCCCGACGGCTCCGAGCTCGAGCACCTGCCCGGTCCCGAAGGCCTGGAAAATCTCCGCACGCTCGCCATCGCCCGCCTCATGCTCGACAACTTCCCGCACGTCAAGGCGTTCTGGATCATGCAGACCCTCGACATGGCCCAGCTCATGCTCCGCGCCGGCGCCGACGACATCGACGGCACCGTCGTCTGGTACGACATCACCAAGGTCGGCGGCTCATCCACGCACCAGGAAACGACCGTCTGGGATCTCGAGAAGGCCATCCGCGACGCGGGCCTCACGCCGATCGAGCGCGACACGCTGTATCGGCGCGTGGAGCGCGACGGGCGACGCTGGCGGCTATCCGATGAGCAGTTGACCTAGGCGGGTGTGTTGGGATCTCCGTCGCAACCCGCTGTCCATTCCGACAGATAGCACGAAAAGTCTGAGAGGTCGACCATCCCGTCGCCTCGGTCCCATGCACACGACCCCGTCGCCGTGATGTCAGCCGACGGCTCGCCGATTGACCAACTCGCGAGGTAGCAAGCAAAGTCCGCAAGATTGACAATTCCATCTGGACCACCGTTGCGATTCCCGGTCGTCGCGATATCTCCAGCGGGCGTGCAATCAAGCAACAAGACGGGCCCGACGCTCGCAACAAACACCTGCTCGACCGTTAGTTCGCCAACGTTAAACCGGCTGTCAAGATCCTCCCATCCGAACTGTGAGATCGCGACCAGCCGATAGGCGCCCGGCTGCAGTTCGCCGTCGAACGTTGACGCGTGCGGCGGGAACAACGCGTTCGCATAGATCGCCACGCCCGGACCCATGAACGACATGTCGGTGCGGGGGTCGCCGCCCGGCGTGCCGCTGGCAGCGAGGCTGATCGTCGCGACCGTCGGCGTGTCCACTATGAACTCGATGATGACCTCAACGCTCGCGAACACCTCGCCACCGACATCGATCAGGTCGGTCGGCCCGAGCATCCGGCAGCTCGCGAGCCCAGTCAGCGTGAGTGTGTCGCCGTCGATCACCGTCTCGACAAGACTCGTCGCATCGACCTCAAAGCCATCGATCGCGAGCGAGATCGCATCGCCGACAGCGCCCGGCACGAGCTCGGTCTCGTTGAACACAAAGTCGTCTTGCTCGAAACCCGGACCGCCGAAAAGGTTGGATAACTGCGCGTTGCCGTTGACCGCGACGCTCACGCTTGTCGGCGTGAGTTGCGCGGCCGCGACGGTCGCCGAAGAGAGCACACCGAAACAAGCCGCAAACCTTCTGAACTTCATGGAGCACGCTCTCGCGAATCGCCCATTACCGGGACTCACGCACAGCGTACAGGGGGAGTTGCACTGATCCAACACTACATCGACGTCCGGCTCGGTTCGCCCGACCCCTTGGCCGCCGCCGCCGCCACGACGTGATCCGGAGGCAGCTCGGCGTACTCCTCCGGCGAGACCTCGACTAGGGCCTCTCGCTTGTCCCTCGCCACCAGCCGGTGCTGGACCCACAGCATGAGCGTGGCGCCCGTGATCGCGAGCACGCCCGTGCCCCACTGCAGCCAGGTCAGCCGCTCGCCGAACCAGGCCATCGAGACGAGCGTCACACACACCGGCTGGAGCTGGATGACGCCGGTCGAGACCGCGACCCCGAGCTTGGCGATGCTGAAGTAGTACGCGACGTGCCCGAGCGCGATGCCGGCGATCGCCGAGAGGAGCAGTAGGCCGAGCTGCGGGCGCGACATGATCGCCACGTCCATCGGCTCGGCGCCGAAGCGACGCCCGAGCGCCACCATGAGCAGCAGCATCGCGCTGGCGGTGTAGAGGCTGATGGCGGCGAACGCGGTGATCGGGTGCACGCCGTGCATGTACTTGCGCACCGCGAGGCTGTACGCGCCAAAGAGCGCCCCCGCGGCCATCGCGAGCCCCACGCCCAACACCACGCCGGGCGCCGAGAGATCTCCGCCCGCCGCCGTCGCCAGCGTACCCACGATCACCATCGCCCCGCCCACAAGAAACCCGGGCGAGCGGATGATCCGTCGCTCGGCCGGGAACATGATCGCCGCGCCGATCGCGACGCACACGATCTGCATGCGCAGGCCGAACGTCAGCAGCCCCGGGTCGATCTGGTAGTGCGCGAGCGTGAAGCACACCTGCCCCGCGATGTTGAAGATCGACGGGACCACCGCCAGCGCCCAGATGCCTCGCGGCAGCCGCCGGCGCGCCAGGCCCACGACCAATACCGGCGACCACAGCAACGCCGAAAAGCCATACCGCCACCCGTTGCTCGTCCATGGGTCGATCGACTCGGCGAAGTGACGCAGCAGCAGCGGCGTGATCGTCCACCCCGCCAGCGCTGTCAGCACCATCGCCACGCCGAACAACCGTCCGTCCACGAACGCGGCGTGATCGTGTCCATGGGCGGGGCGGTGCGTCAACGGGTGTGCCCGTCGCCCGTGACCACCCACCGCTGGGTCGTGAGCTCCTCGAGCCCCATCGGCCCGAACGCGTGGATCTTGGAAGTGGAGATCCCGATCTCGGCGCCGAGGCCCAGCTGGAATCCGTCGTTGAACCGCGTCGACGCGTTGATGAGCACGCACGAGGCGTCCACACGCCGCGTGAACGCCTCGATCACGCCCTGGTCCTGAGCCACGACTGACTCGGAGTGCAGCGAGCCGTGCCGCGCGATGTGATCGATCGCGTCGTCGAGCGTGGGCACGACGCGGACCGCGAGCACCAAGTCCAGAAACTCGGCGCCCCAGTCATCATCGGTCGCGGGGACGACGTGCGCTGAGCCGTTGGCGTGCGCGAGCACCCGCTCGTCGCCGCGGATCTCGAAGCCATCCCGATCGGCGCGATCGATGAGCCGAGGCAGGAGCCGATCGGCGATCGACTCGTGCACGAGCGCGCACTCCGTGGCGTTGCAGGTAGCCGGCGCGCTCGTCTTGGCCGTCGCGATCATGTCCAGCGCACGATCGAGATCGGCCGACGCGTCGACGTACACATGGCACACGCCCTGGAAGTGCTGGATCGTCGGCACCCGCGCGTGCTCATGCACGAACCGGATGAGCGTCTCCCCGCCCCGCGGAATCACGAGATCGACCACGCCCTCGAGCCCAAGCAGCGCCTTGATCGCGTCGCGATCGGAGGTGGTCACGAGCGTGAGGGCCTGGGCGGTTGTGTCGTCGGCGCCGTGTGCGCGCAGCACGCGGTGCGTCAGCTCGGCGAGACACTCGTTGGACCGCTGCGCCTCGCGCCCACCCTTGAGCACGCACGCGTTGCCGGCCTTGAAGCACAGGCTGAACGCGTCCACCGTCACGCCGGGCCTCGCCTCGTAGATCATCATCACCACGCCCAACGGCGCCCGCACCTTGCGCACCCGCAGACCGCTCTCGACGGTGTCGTCTCGCGTCACCAGACCGACCGGGTCGGGCAGCGCCGAGACCTGACGGATCCCGTCGGCGAGCTGGCGGATGGACCGATCGGTCAGCTCGAGCCGCCGGAGCTTGGCCTCGGGCAGATCCGCGACACGGGCGGCGTGCATGTCCTCGGCGTTCGCGTCAAGCAGTC
>JBCAXI010000288.1:0-4056 GCA_038534175.1 Planctomycetota bacterium
GTCTTCAACTTCCTCGTCTTCATGAACACCGAGAACGACGACGCCAACGTCAATACCACCTTCTACCCCGAGGGCGGGGGCGAGCCGATCACCCTCACCTCGACCGTCGGCGCTCTCCGTCGCGGCGGGTGGAACATCGCCGCACAGGCCCAGATCCTCCCGGGACGCTACGGCGTGGTCGTCAGCTCTTCCGAGCCGCTCGTCGCCGCGCTCACCGCGTTCGACAGCGGTGCCTCGACCGGGCAGGTCGGCGCCGCCGGATCGCTCGGTTCGGCGGGCATGGGCTCGCTCTCCGGTGCCGTGCCCGAGGGCCAGCTCGGCCTCGCCAGCGACAGCGAGGTCCTCGGCTTCCTCAACGCGAACACCGTCGAGGCCGACGTCCGCGTCACGTTCCAGTTCGAGTCGGGCAGCGCCTTCCGCACGAACCTGGTCGTCCCCGCGCAGTCTCGGGCGCCGCTCGATGTCGGCAAGCTCGTCAGCTTCCCCACGGGCGAGGCGTACTCCATCACGTTCACGTCCAACACGCCCGTCACCGCGCGGCTGCCGACCTACGCCAACAACGACGGCATCGCGACCAGCTTCGTCGGCGAGGCCCGCACCATGTGGGGCTTCGGCGAGGGCTTCCGTCCCGCTGGCAAGACCGAGAACGTCAGCCAGTACCTCCGCCTCTACAACCCCAACAACGACGACGTGCTCGTCGAGGTCTCGCTGCTCTTCGATAACGGCCTCGGTGCCGAATCCACCCGCACCACCATCTCGGCGCGATCCGTCACCAGCCTCGACCTGCACACCCTCGTCACGGGCGAGAAGCGAGACGTGTTTGCGTACTACGGCGTGCTGGTCCGCGCCGCCAACCCCATCGTCGCCTACATGGGCCACTACGACCCGTTCTTCCCCGGTGGCTTCGGCACGCTGGGCACACCCCTTGGCGCCCGCGCGGCGATCGATCTCACCTGACGCCGCCGCGTCAGCGGTCAGCCTCGCGCTGGTTCCGGCGCGCGGCCCGGAGCGGGTTGGGAAGTTCCCGCTCCGGCACGCTCTCGATGAGCCGTCGGATGTTCGCTACCGCCCACCTGTTCTTCGCGAGCCACGCGTTGCGCCGCTCGCGCTGCGCTTCCAGGTCGGCCTCCACGTTCGCCCGCGTGAGACGAAGGCCAAACCCGTTGTCCGCGCCGGTCAGCCGCTCGATGACCAGCCCGCCCGTGGCGCCCGTCGAGTGGCTCGACTCCCACCAGGAGGTCATCGGCGTTCGCCGCGCCTCGGGCGGACTTTCGGTCGGTGCCAGCTCGGTCGTGACCGGGTGGTATCGCGCGAAATCCCACAGCTCGAGGCCCGTGTCGTCGGCGAGCGAGGCCATCTCACGCTTGAACCGCTCGAAGGCGGGCCACAGCCTCGCGGCGTGCAGCGTCGCCAGCTGCTCGGCGTGCACCGGCAGGATCGCCAGCGTGATCTCCAGGTCCTCCCGCGCGTGCCGCTTGATCGCGCGCCGAAGCAGCGGCATCGAACGCTCGTCCCACACGTAGCCCCCGTACATCCAGACCAGCCGCAGCGAGTCGCGCAGCATCAGGTCGAACAGCGCGCGATGGTCCTGCTTCCGCGTGGGCTGGCCCATCTTGCGGTACCCGTTGATCGGCCACGTGTTGTGTCGCCGCCCCTCGCGTTGCCGATCGCGCACCGCCAGCGACGCCCCGATCGCGTGGCGGCTCGTCAGCGTGATCGCGTGCCGCTCGGGCCCTGTGAGATCGGGGTTGAACGCGGAGAGGTTGTAGTCGTGGTGCCCGACGATCGGCGCCGAGGTGACGTAAAAGTCCACGAACAGCACGACGCGTCGCGTCTCGGGCTGGCTCGCGGCGAGACGCAGCCCGTTGGCCAGCTCACCCATGCGCACGCCGCCGAGCGCCGCATTGAGCACGCGCGTGCCGTTCCACGCGGGGTGATCGGGATCCAGCGATCGATTCGCGCGCGACGAGCCGAGCATCACGACCTCGGCGTCGTTCGAACGGATCATCGCGCCCTTCATGATGCGCGCCACGTCGAGCTTGTGCGGGTCGAGCTCTGTGAGCAGGCCGTGGCGGTACACGCGGAACGGATCGATCGCCCAGTTGAACGCCGCCACGCCGCCGAGGCCCACCAACAGCGTGCCGGCGAACATCGCCAAGAATCGCCGCGACACCATCGCTGCGGGCGTCTCGACGGGCGTCTCGAGTTGTGGCGTGGGTGTGGTCATCACTCGATCCATCGCTCGGTCATTAAAACTGCCAGTAGATGAACTCGCTCGGGCGCGAGAGGTGGACGAACGCGACGCCGAGCAGCGTCGCCGACAGGATCGCCCAGAACCAGTCTGGCGACCATCGACACCACGGGCGCCGCTCGAGGCCACCTCGCTCGGCCCAGTCGACGGTCGGCCCGAATCGACCGACCAGCTCGAGCCCGTTCGGCAAGGCCACGCACGCGACCAGCGCCGCGCCGAGCAGCAGCGCGGTCGTGCGTGGGTTCTCGGGCGGCGTCCAGCCGGCCTCGCCGACCGCGCTCATGCTCGCGAGCATCGACCAGGCCGCGTCGAACCCCTCGGCCCGGAAGAAGACCCAGGCGACCACGACGCAAATGAACGTGAGGAGCCACGCGCCGAGACCGCCGACCGCGCGCAGCCAGCGTGGCATCGATTCCAACCGCCAGGCCTTGGCCAGCCTCGACCACGCGTGGTTCACACAGAGATAAAGCCCGTGCAGGCCGCCCCAGAACACAAACGTCCACGCGGCCCCGTGCCACAGCCCGCCGAGCAGCATCGTGATCGCCAGATTCGCATAGCGACGCGCGGGTCCCTTTCGATTCCCACCGAGCGGGATGTACAGGTAATCGCGAAGGAACCGCGACAGCGTGATGTGCCATCGGCGCCAGAAGTCCACAATCCCGCGCGCCTTGTAGGGCGAGTCGAAGTTCGTCGGCAGGCGGATCCCGAAGAGCCGCGCGACGCCGGTCGCCATGTCGGAGTACGCGCTGAAGTCAAAGTAGATCTGGAACGTGTACGCCAGCGCCGCCGTCCAGGCCAGCGGCGTTGAGAGGTCGCCGCCGTCGCGGGCCTGGTTGAACAGCGGCGTCGCGATCGAGGCCATCTCGTCGGCGATGATTACCTTTTTGAACAACCCAAAGCTCAGCAGCGTCACGCCGATCGCCAGATCGCCCGATCGGGCACGCCCCCCCGAGCCCTCGCCGCGGAATTGCGGCAGCATCTCACTGTGATGCACGATTGGGCCCGCGATCAGCTGCGGGAAGAACGAAACAAACAGCATGTAGTCGAGGACATCGTGCTCACGGGCGAGCCCGCGCGAGGCGTCCACCAGGTACGCGACCTGCTGGAACGTCACGAACGAGATCGCCAGCGGCAGGATGATCTCGCCGAGCCGCTCGCCCGTGATCGTCAACGCCGCGAAGTTCGCGTACTTGAACCACGCCAGCGCCGCAAGATTCAGCACCACACCGAGCGTGAGCAGCCCGCGCTGGCGCACGCCCTCCGACGCCCGGCGCGCGATCAGGCGCCCGAGCTGGAAGTTGACGCCCATCGACGCGAGCAGGCCCGCGACGAACCAGGGCGACCACGAGCCCGTCGGCGCCCACGAGCCGTAGAACACGAGCGAGGCCAGCACCAGCGTCGCGATCGCCGCCCGCCCGCCTCCGAACCGCTGGGCCAGCCGATGCGCCAAGAGCGTCAGCGGCAGAAAGAGCAGCAAAAACGCATACGAGTTGAACAGCGCGAAGCCGGACGAGGGCGCCATGCTGGCAAGGATCGGCATCGACACGAGACGCCGAGCCTAGCGAACACGTCGCAAAGCTTGGGCCCATCGCTGATGGGCCGCGGACGCCGCCTCCGCGTCTTCGACGCCGGCCATCGCACGTCGTGCGGGGCGCCGGAGAAGAAGGGAACGGGCGGGGGGGGATCGAGTGGAAAGAACGTGAGGCGGGCCGCGATTCCTGGCGCCAGGACGCGGCTCGCGCTCTGCGCCGATCAATCGCTACACCAGCACGGTGATGCTCTCGCTGGCCCACCCCCCGCCCGGC
>JBCAXI010000289.1:0-4033 GCA_038534175.1 Planctomycetota bacterium
GGTTAGCGGGGTCGTAGTTCGGGTCGGCGACGCAGAAGACGTTGGTGTTGGCGATGGGTTTGGCGGCCAGGCCGGTGCCCATGATGTCGCGGATGCAGCCGCCGATGCCGGTGGCGGCGCCGCCGTAGGGCTCGAGGGCGCTGGGGTGGTTGTGCGTTTCGACTTTGATGCAGACGGCGTGGTGCTCGTCGAAGTCGATGATGCCGGCGTTGTCGACGAAGACGGACCTGGTCCAGTCGAGGCCGTCGTCGATGAGCTCGAAGGTCGCCGCGGCGACGGTGGACTTGAGCAGGTTGTCGATGGTGACGGAGCTGTCGTCGTTGAACGTGACGCCGGGACGGGTGGCGTCATCGCTGGGGATGTCAAGGCCCGGGATGAGATAGCCGTCCTGCGCGGGCTGGTAGCGGACGGTGCTTTTGAGGGTCTTGTGGACGCAGTGCTCGGACCAGGTTTGTGCGAGGGTCTCGAGCTCGATGTCGGTCGGCTCGCGGTCGAGCGTGCGGTACTCGGTCTGGATGGCCCGCATTTCTTCGGGCGAGAGGAAGAGGTGGGCGTCGCGGCTGAGTCGTTCGAGTTGTTCGTCGGTCAGGTCGCGGATGGGGATGTGGGTGAGCTTGAACTCGGCGGGGTGGCCGTGGGGGAGTGCGGCGGGGTGGTGCGGCTCGGTGTGGATCGCCTGGACGACGTTGTTGGCGAGCAGGCGTTTGGCGACGGCCTTGGCGGCGGACCGATCGACTCCGACGAGCTCATATCGGCGTCCGGTGCTGACGGTGGGGGGCTCCGCGAGACCCAGCAACTCGGTGGCGGCGTTGGCGACCGACTGCGCCGCGGGGTCCATGACGCCGGGCAGCGGATGAACCTCGATCAACGCGGCGTCGGCGGGGGCCTGTGTGGTGGCGTGTGCGAACGTCTCAATGACTGGATCGGTGAGGAGCGAGGCGGCGAGGCGGTCGGCTTGTTCGGGCGAGAGGTCGGCCTCGATGAGGTAGACCTTGGCGGTGCGCACGGCCGAGAGCGCCGCGTGCCCGATGGCGCGGGCGTCGTGGAGCAGTCGTTCGCCGCGCGGGTCGGGTCGGCCCGAGGCGGGTCGGACCTCGATGCGGTGGACGGTCGACGACGAGGCGGTCGCGGTGGTCATGCTTCGAGAATAGGGACGCGGGTACAGTGCGTGGAATGGTCGACAGCGGCGCCACAACTTCGGGGGACCTCGTCTCGAGGGCCTACCTCTTCGAGGTCTCGACGGAGGTCGCGAACAAGGTCGGCGGGATCTACCAGGTGCTGCGCTCCAAGGTGTCTTCGATGCTGTCGCGGTGGGACGAGCGGTACTGCCTCGTGGGCCCGTGGCTGCCTTCGTCGGCGGCGGTGGAGTTCGAGGAGCGGCCGGCGGATGGTTGGATGGCGCGGGTGATCGAGCGGTCGCGCGAGTTGGGCGTCGTCGCGAGGCACGGGCGGTGGATGGTGACGGGGCGCCCTCGCACGGTGCTGCTGGAGCCGATGATCGGGCCGCAGGAGTTGGCCGAGGCGAAGTACTTCCTGTGGGAGCAGCACGGGATCGACACGAGCGCTGGCGACGGCACGGTGGACGAGGCGGTCCGGTTCGGCATCGGGGTGCATCGATTCATGCGGGCGGCCTCAGAGGTGGAGGGCGGGCCCGAGCGGACGCTGGCGCACTTCCACGAGTGGCTCGGGTCGGTCGCGATCCCGCTCATGCGTCGCGATGGCCTGCCGATCGGCACGATCTTCACGACGCACGCGACGACGCTGGGGCGGTACATCGCGTCGAACGAGGGTGATTTTTATGAGCGCCTTCCGCACATGGACCACGCGTTCGAGGCGGGGCAATACAACATCCGCGGGCCGCACGCGATCGAGCGGGCGGCGGCGCATGGCTCGCACGTCTTCACCACCGTAAGTCACATCACGGGCGACGAGTGCCGGCATCTGCTCGGCCGCGAGCCGGACGGGTACCTGCCCAACGGGCTGAACATCGACCGATTCGACGTGGGCGCGGATTTCCAGAGCGTGCACCAGCACTGGAAGGAGCGGATCCATCGGTTCACGATGGGGCACTTCTTCCCGAGCTACTCAATGGACCTGGACCGGACGCTGTACCTTTTCAGCAGCGGGCGGTTCGAGCCGCGGAACAAGGGGTTCGATCTGTGTCTCGAGGCGCTCGCGCGGCTCAACGCGTTGCTGAAGGACTTCGACCTCGGCGTGCACGTGGTCTTCTTCATCGTGACCAATCGCCCGGCTCGGAGCCTGAACCCGCTGGCGTTGCAGAGCCGCGGCGTGCTCAATGAGCTTCGCGACGTGTGCGCGAATATCTCCGACGCGGTGGAGGGATCGCTCTTTGAGCGGGCCGCGGCGGGGGAAGCGCTCGAGCTGAACTCGCTGGTGGAGGAGTACTGGCGGCTTCGTTATCGGCGGACGCAGCTCGCGCTGAAGGCCGATCGATTGCCGCTGGTCACGACGCACGTGCTGGACGACGACGCGCGTGATCCGGTGCTGAATCACATCCGCTCGCTGGGCCTGCTGAACTGGCGGGAGGACCCGGTGAAGGTGGTGTACCACCCGGAGTTCATCGCGCCGACGAATCCGCTGTGGGGGATCGAGTACGAGCAGTTCGTGCGCGGGTGCCACCTCGGTGTGTTCCCGAGCGTGTACGAGCCGTGGGGCTACACGCCGCTGGAGTGCATGGCGCTGGGTGTGCCGTCGATCACGAGCGATCTGGCTGGATTCGGGCGGTACGTGGGCGAGCAGATGCCCGACCACGACAAGTTCGGCGTGAACGTGCTCAAGCGTCGGGGGCGTTCCTTTGACGACGCGGCCGCGGATCTGGCGCGTTGGCTGCTGGCGTTTTGCCGGCTGGATCGACGTGGGCGGATCGATCTGCGCAACGAGGTGGTGCGTCGGGCGCTGGATTTCGACTGGTCGCGGCTCGGGGCGGCATACATGCGGGCGCACACGCTGGCGACCGAGCGCATCGACGCGGAGGTCCGCGAGCGTGCGGGCCTGCCCAAGCGCGGGACGACGAGCGGCCCTAAAGACGCGGGCAAGCGCACGGGCAAGAAGGCCGGCAAGAAGATGGGCAAGCGATCGGGCGGGGATGCGGATATGGGGACAAGCAAGGGAACGCGGGCATGAGCGAGGAGGTTCGGCCACGCGTGGATCTGTTCACCGATGGTGCGTGCAGCGGGAATCCCGGCCCGGGCGGCTGGGCGTTCTTGATTCGGCATCCCGCGTCGGAGAGCGAGAAGGAGGGAGCCGGCGCCGAGCCGGAGACGACCAATAACCGCATGGAACTGATGGCGGTGATTCGCGGCCTCGAGACGCTGACGCGCCCGAGCGAGGTCGATCTCTACAGCGACTCGCAGTACGTGCTCAAGGGGCTCGGCCAATGGATGGCGGGGTGGAAGAAACGCGGCTGGCGCACCGCGAGCAAGCAGCCGGTGAAGAACCGTGAGCTGTGGGAGCGGCTGGACGAGCTGGCCTCGGCGCATGTGGTGCGGTTCCATTGGGTGGAGGGGCACGCGGGTCACGCGGAGAACGAGCGGGTGGACACCCTCGCGGTGGACGCCCGCGAGCGGCTGGTGCGGGGGGCGTAGAGCCGCTTGGTGGGTCGAGTGGACGCCGTCACGACGGCGTCACCTGTGGTGGTCTGTCACGAAGTAATCGGACGGTGTCGCGCCGGTGCAGACGGGCGTCTCCGTCTCAGCCTGCGCGACCGTTGGTGGGCGCGGGGTCTTCCACGTCGCCCGGCGTCAACCTAGGGCGGCTTCCCGTCGATCGCATCGCATGGTGGTACTGAGGGACCCGCTCCAGAGTGGAGTCGGGCCCGGTGGCGTCGATGTCGCGCAGGGGCGACGGGTCAATGGAGGTCAGCGGTGGATCTGCACGGCATTCTTGAGGCGGCGTTTGAGGCGGACGCGTCCGACATCCATCTGGTGGCGGGCGAGCTGCCGATGATTCGTGTGCACCAGGTGATGCGTCCGCTCGACGATTTCGACGAGATCAGCGAGGACGACGCCTGGAA
>JBCAXI010000290.1:0-4019 GCA_038534175.1 Planctomycetota bacterium
AAGGGCATGCGGATGAAGGTGCCGTCGATGAGGCTCTGACCGCCGGTGGAGATCACGCCGCCGAAGGTCTGCGTGCCCACGAGTCGGCCTCGACCGGTGGTCTTGATCGAGTGGGCGAAGATCTCGGCGTTGGAGAACGAGTTCTCGTTGATGAGCACGGAGATGGGCCGCTGGTAGGCGTAGATCAGTCGGCGGTCGCGGGGGTAGTTGAGTGCGCTGACGTCGGTGGTCTCGGCGCCGCGGGGAATGGTGTACGCGTGCGCCGGCGCAGTGAGCGAGGCGAGCAGGATGTCGGTCGTCCAGCCCCCCCCGTTGTCGCGGACGTCGATCACGAGGCCCAGCTTGCCCTCGGCCGCGGCGTACAGATCACGCTCAAAGTCGCGCACCGAAGGCTCGCCCATCGACCGGATGTGCAGGTAGCCAAGCTTGCCGTCGGAGAGCTCGCGCACCATCTGGCGCCGATGCTCGACCTCGCGGTCGTAGCGAAGGTTGTTCTCCGCGCCGGGCGAGGTGGGCGTGATGATGACGAAGTCGGTCTCCTCGTTGTCCTTCCGACGGACCTCGAGGAGGGTCTCGCGTCCACGGGTATCGGCGAGCGCGTCGAACAGGTCCATCGCCGGGGCGCCGTTCTCGCGGAAACGCAGGTCGTCGACCGCGAGGATCACGTCGCCCTCGAAGAGCTGCGACGTCTCCTGGTCGGCCGGACCGCCCGCGAGCACCGCGTTGACCTGGTACCCGCCCTCGGTGGGCGAGGCGTCGATGCCGAGGTAGCCCGTGGCGGGCGCGTCGCCCCGGAAGCCCGACGGCCCGCCGAACATGCCGAGGTGCGAGCCGTTGAGCTCGCCGAAGAGCATGTTGCCCACGCGGTTGAAGCCCGTGGTGGTGCGGGTCTTCATCGCGAGCTCGAGGTAGCGATCGGAGAGCGCGTTCCAGTCGAGGCCCTTGAGCGTCGGGTGGTAGAACCCATCACCGAGCGCCTGGGCGGCCTCGAGGAACTTCTGCCGCTGCTGCTGCTCGATGTCGATGACCACCGGCGCGTCGATCGCGTAGGTCTGGCTCTTGCCGCCGGCTGGCGGTGCCGAGCGAGCCTGACCGCCAGAGACGTACACGAGCTTCGAGCCGGTCAGAGAGGGCGCGACGCCCGAGGCGCCGCCGCGGTGGACGGTCTTGCGCTCGCTGCCGTCGTACTTAACGCTGTACAGCGCGTTCGTGCCATCGATAGAGGTGGTGAAGGCCACGCGATCGCCCGCGGGCGTCGCGCTCAGGTTGCCGACCGAGCCGGTCGCGTTGAACACGCGCCGGATGCGGAGATACGCATCGTCGGCGTCTACGGCGTACTCGACGCCCGTGTCCTTCTTCGCGTCGGCCTTCTTGCCCTCGGACTTGCTTCCTTCAGGCTTGATGGGCTTGCGCTTCTTGGCGGCCTTGCCGGCCTCCGTGAAGTACTCGGCGAGCTCGTAGTCACGCAGGCCCTCGAGCTCCCTGTCGAGCATCACCGCGTACACGTCGAACGACCAGTTCTGGCCGTCGCGGTCGGAGAGGAAGTAGAGCACCTTGCCATCGGCGGAGAGCCGCGGGGCGTAGTCGAAGTCGGGGTGACGCGTGATGTTCACAGCTTCGGCGTCATCGGACTTGGTGTCGAGCAACCAGATGTCGCTGTTGAAGTCGAGATCGGGCTTGCTGAACACGATGTGGCGCGAGTCGGGCGCCCAGACGGCCTCGGGCGAGCTCCAGTGCTCGAAGAGCACACGGGCGTCATCGCCCTCGGGATCGGTGATCACAAGATCGCCGCGGCCGTGGGTCAGCAGGATGTGCTTGCCGTTCGGTGAGATCACGGGCGAGGACAGCGGCCCGTCCATCTGCAGCACGTCGCGGATCTCGAACCGAAGGGCACCGGCCCAACGCTCGCCCGCGTCGGCCTTGTCCTCATCGTCCTTGTCATCGTCCTTCTTGCCCTTGTCGGCGTCGTCGTCCGGCGTGTCGGTCTTGGGCTCGGCCTTGGTGCCGGGGAAGTCGGAGGGATCGGCCGCGGCGATGCGGTGGGCGCCCGGCTTGGGCTCGTCGTTGTCATCCGCGGCTTCCGCGTCGTCCGCGTCGTCGTTTGCGTCGTCGTCGTCTGACTCGGAGTCGTCGCTCTCGTCGTCCTCAGGCTTGAGATCGATCCGCGCGAGCGAGACCTCGGCGGCCCGAAGGATCGCGTGCCCGGGCTCGTCGCTGGTGAAGTAGAGCGTGGCCCCGTCTGGCGACCAGGCCAGGCCTTGCTCGCGGGCCGATGTGTGCGTGACGCGTCGCGTCGGGCGGTCCTCATCGGTCGAGCGGACGAAGACCTCGCCGCGGGCGACCACGGCCATCGTCTTGCCATCCGGGCTCATCGCCGCCTCGGAGACTTGCCGGTCGAGATCGATCCGGTCGTAGTCGAGCTCATCGGCATCGACCGACGCGTGCAGCTCGAGCGGCTTGGGCTCGGCGCGGCGGCGGTCAAGATCGAGCGTGTAGAGCGTGTCCCACATCGCGAAGACCGCGGTGGAGCCGTCGGCGGAGACGTTCAGATCGCGCACGCCGTGGGCGATCGTCGCGACATCCTCGGGCTTGAAGCTGGTGAGCTGGCGAACGGCGCGGCGCTCGCGGTCATCCGCGCCAGCCTTGAGGTGGTACACGTTGTTCTGTCCGTCGCGCGATGAGATAAAGACGATCGAGCCGTCGGGCAAGCCGAAGGCGTTGGCATCGTTGTGATCGCCGAACGTGACCTGGTCGAACGAGCCGTCGTTCGTGGACATTCGCCAGATGTTGAGCGCGCCCGGGCCGCGATAGGCGGGCCGCTCCCAGTTCCAATAGCCGCGGCTGAAGAGCACAGCGTCGCCGTCGGCGGTCGCGCGGGGCTCGCGGCCGTAGGCGTCGGTCAGGGGCGTGACCGGCCCGCCGTCGACGCCCACCTGGTACATCTCGGGCATGCGGTAGATGCCCGGCGCCCGACGGGCGGTGAAGTAGATCATCTCGCCGTCGTCGCTGAAGCCCGAGAGCGTCGCGGAGCGATCGGCCCGCGTGACGGGTCGGATCGCCGCCGCGACCAGCTCGCCGTCAACCTCGGCGAGCCCGAGGGTGTAGACGTTGCGCGCACCGCTGCGGTTGGACTCGAACGCGATGGTGTTGCCGTTGGGGCTGAAGACGGCGCGGCCCTCGTAGGCCGGGTGGCTGGTCAGCCGCGTCGCGCGTCCTCCGTCGGCGGAGGTCAGCCACAGATCGCCGGCCCAACTGAAGACGACGTGCTCGCCGTCGGGGCTCAGCGCCGGGTGCTGCGGGAATCCCACGCGGCTGCCCTCGGCGTCTGGCACGCCCGCATGGGAGGCGAGCGGCGTGAGGGCTATCGCGAACAACGTCCAAGCGAGAGAAGCGATCCGCACCATCCACCTCCGGTGGGTTCGTGTCGGGGTTCAGACAGGCACGGGCGGCGGGCGCGCTCCGAATCGGAGACACCGATCGCCGACCCACTCGCCGGAGTCTACCGGTTGGGGACGCGCCCGGCGGCGCCTTCCGTCGCATTCTCCGGCGCTGGCTCCAGACGTTGTCCGAGCTTGGTCGCGTGCCCGACCTTTCGGCCCGCACGAGACGCCTTGCCGTAGAGATGGACTCGGAGGTCCGGGTCCGATTCGAGCAGCGATCCGCCGGGCGGCGCGTCCCCGACGAGATTGGTCATCACCGCCTCGTGCGTCGCGTGCGTGGGGCCCAGCCGCCACCCCGCGATCGCGCGGAGATGGTTCTCGAACTGGCACGTCGCGGCCGCGTCGAGGGTCCAGTGCCCCGAGTTGTGCACGCGCGGCGCGATCTCATTGGCGATCAGGCGATCGCCCACCTGGAACCACTCGATCGTGAGCACGCCGACGTGGTCGACCTCATCCATTAGTCGCGCGATCGAGTCGTTGGCCTCGCGCTGGATCGCGTCGCTCACGTTGGGCGCGGGCGAGATCGAGCGGCGGAGGATCCCTCGCTCGTGGTGGTTCTATCCGCTGACCGAGAACCAC
>JBCAXI010000291.1:0-4017 GCA_038534175.1 Planctomycetota bacterium
AGAAATCGTAGACCGAGTCCTCGCCGATCACGACGCCTGTGGTGGTGTTTGGCAGATCGGACGCGAGGTCACCCTGCGTGACCTTCGGGGAGATGTACACGACGTCGGCACCGTCCAGATCGCTCAGTCGGGCGTCCGAGTCCTCGATGATCTCGACGTCGTATTCCTTGTCGGCCGCGAGGGTTTGAAGTTCCGTGTCCGAGTTGGAGAGCTTGCCGGCGTCGTCAACGATCAGCACGAGCTTGGCTGGAACGGGCTCGACGGGGCCGCCGCCGCTGTCACGGTCCGCCTCTTTCCACGCCGCGGTGCGCAGCGCGGTGAGTGTCGCGACCTCACGTCCGTTCCGCGTGACCGAGACGACCACCCTCTTCACGCCCGAGTCGCTGACGCGCGGCGTGCTGGGCTCGTCTGGATTGACATACGTGACGGTGACGCTCCGCCCCCACGCGTCGAAACTCTGGATCGGATCGCCCGCGGCGTCCTCCGGTGGCGAGGCGAACCAGTTGCTGTAGTCGTCGATGTCGTCGTACGTGGCTCGCCCGCCGAGCGTCTCGGTCGCGTCGATGCCGAGCACCGTGACCTCGATGTCGGGATCCGCGTACGGCTTGGCGAGAATCTCGGCCATCATCGCTTCGGCGAGCGGGAGGGCCCGTGCCTGGTACTCGTTGATCTGACGCCCACGCGAGACAGACGTCGCGGCGTTCAACGCCGAGACGAGCAGGACCGAGACCACGACCATCGACAAGACGGCCTCGACGAGCGTGACCCCTCGGCGTCGCCGGCTCATCGCGAGACTCCCACGATGTCGCCCGCGGTCCCGGAGACGAGCGGCTCATTGAGCGTGGAGACGCCGAACTCGATCGCGGCGTGATCGGTGTTGAGCGGTGCGATTCGAATCTGTGCACGCTGGGCGTACCGCGGGGCGGCGCCGTAGACGATGCCGTAGACCTCGTAGATCAGCGCTAGCGAGCTGTCAGCAGTGTATCCCATCGAGTTGCCGGTGCTGTACCCCGCCGGTACGCCCGCGGCGGTGTTGACCTGGATATCAAGATCGATGTTGCCGCTGATCGTCGCGACCAAGAACGCGACCTCATCGCCGGCTGGAATGGTCGGCGCGAAACTCGAGTAGGTCGACTCGAACCACGCCATCGATGTGGGCGGGTCGTTTCGTCCGATCGTGTCAAAGGTGTGTGCCGTCAGCGTGGGGGTGCCGTCTGGGTTCACCGTGTTAATCGACGTGTAGAGCGTGTCGAAAAGTGTTGTGAAGCCCGACACGTTGTTGCAGATAAAGCGAGAACGCGTGGGTTTCCACCCCGTGGCTCCTGTTGGAAGGGCAGGGAGGAACGTCTGGGCGTGCCAGTTCCAGTTGTCCATGCGGACCGTGCCCGGGCTGGCAATCGTGCTGGGCGCGTAGCTGCCAACAAGCAGCTCCGAGTCGATCGCGGGAGACTCGGTCTCGAAGGTGACCTCGAACTCGTCGAGCGGCCCCGTGACCTCGATCGCCGTGGCGCCGTTGTACGACAGCGTGAGAGCATCGCCGATGACACCGCTCCATTGGTACCGCAGCAGTTCCTCGGCGCCATCGCCGTCGCGGTCGGGCACGGTGAGCTCGAGCGTGCTCGCGTCCGCTGTGATCGCGGTAGCGGTCTGCAGCTCCTCGGCCAGATCGGCGGCGATGGTGCTGACCTCGGCCACGGCGCCGTTGAGCCCCTTGGGATCCGCGACGGACGTCAGCAGCATCGACGCGGACAAGAGCGCGCCGAACGCGAAAGAAAGGATCGTCAAGCTCGCGAGCATCTCCACGAGGCTGAACGCGCGGTGTGTCATCGGTCTACCTCGATGACGCCGGTCGACGCCTCGATGCGCACGCGACGCGTCGCGACGCCGCTCTGCAGCCGGATCGCGGCACCCGTGTCGGGCCGCCCGAACAGATCGAACTCAACGCTGGCACCCCCGTCGTCGAGCGCCGCGGACAGGATGTCCGTGCGATATGGCTCATCCGAGAGCGCGATCGTCTGGCTCGCGGTCATCGGCCTGAGGAGTGCAACGTCGCGGCGAAACAGCGTGTCGTTCGCCGCGTCGAACGCGATGAGCCACGACTCGCTGGTGGCTCTGGCCTGGGCGCGCGCGCGGTCGCACTCGGCGACCACGCGGTCCGCGGCCGCCGCGACCCGGGCCCGGGCGATCGCCTCGCCGTACCGCGGCGCGACCAGCGTCGCGAGGATCGCGATGATGACTAGCACCATCGAGAGCTCGATGAGCGTGAACGCGTGTGCGCGGGTTGCTCGGCGCCCATCGTGCATCGGTCAGCCGTCTGTCCCGAGCACGCGCACCGACCACGTGTCCGTAGAGATGCGGTAGCTGAACAACAGGGTCTGGTCGCCGTCGTCCTCGTCCTGAGCGGTGACGGCGATGAAATCGCCCGCCGCCCCGGCGCCGATCGGCGTGGTGATGGGCCCAGAGGTGGTGATCGAACCGACGTCGGTGACGGTCCAGGCGCGGGTGGTGGGCGTCCATCGCTGCATGATGAGTGAGCCGTCGGCGTCGATAGCGAAGGCGTTGATGCCGCCGTCGGCGGAGAGAGCCGTCGCGGTGCCCCGCTCGACCGGATCGGCGCCGCTGAAGTCGCTGAGCACCGCGACGCGCCAGCGGTTGGGGTCTTCCTGAAGATTCGGCGCCCACCAGTAGGTGACGACATTGCCGGAGTCGTCGAGCCCGGCGATGTTCATGCCACCCCACGAGGTGACGTAGGCGTCGAGCTTGCCGGAGAAGGTCGGCCCGTCGAAGACGGTGGTCATGTTGATCTGCTGCCAGCTGTCGAGGCCGGGCGCCCACCAGTAGACGATGACCTCGCCGCGATCGTTGAGGCCCGCGAGGTTGAGCCCGTCCCACGGCGCGACGTATCCCGTCAGCCCCGAGTTGAGCGTCTCGCCGCCGATGAGCTCCTTGAGATCGTCGTGCGACCACTGATTGGATCCCGGCGACCACCAGTAGTTGACCGCATGCCCGCGCGCGTCGAGCCCGGCGATGTGGATCGAGCCCCAAGAGGGCTGGTAGACGGTCAGGTCGCCCGCGACGCCTGGGGCGTCGATCAGCGCGGTCAGATTCGTCGACGTCCACGCGGCGGAAGTGGGGCTGCGGGTCAGCAGCCAGACGTTCCGATCCGCGTCGGTGATCGCGAGGCTGAGCACGCCCGCGGGCGTCACAAACGCCGACATGTCCACGGTCTCGGCCCGGTAACCCGCGAGCGCCGCGACGTCGAGCGTGCGGGTCTCGCCGGTCTGCCCGTCGAGCAGCGTGGCGATCGGCTTGCCGTCGAGATCGAGCGTGAAGGTCCAGATCGTGCCGAACGCGGAGACCGCGGTGATGAGCTCGGCGTCGGTTGTGCGCTCGCGCGCCTTGAACTTGACCGCGAGGTCCTTGCTCATCGTCGGCAGATCGATCGAGATCGAGCCGTCACCCGTGTACACGCCCGAGACCGTCGAGATCCGGGCGCCCGTGGTCGGGTTCCAGAACTCGAAGTCGATGAGCTGATCGAGCGCGAGCCCGTCGATCGTCAAGCGCCCGTCGGTCGCGATGGCGTCGGTCACGTTGCCATCGCGCAGCAGATACGCCATGCCCGAGGCGCCATCCGAGAAGCCCCACGCGTGGATTGTCTGGCCGCTCGCGGTGGTGCTGATGCGTCCATCCAGCACGCGGTAGTCCATGCCGGCCCAGTCGATCGCCATGGAGGTATCGCCGGCAAAGCGGCTGAACGCGAGCTGGTGGTCGCGCATCGTGTCGCTCAGGATGAGCAGGTTGGGCGTGAGCACCTCGCCGGGCATGCGCAGGCCCGTGCCGATCTGCCCGGTCGCGAAGCCGCTCCAGACCACCGCGCGGAAGATGTCGTCGTCCTCGGCCGCGGTGAAGTCGTCGTCGTACGTAGGCAGCCCGCCCGGCCAATCGCTCCGGTTGGGACCCCACTCACCGTTGAGGATGGGGCGGTTGTCGATGCGGTGGGTGGACCAGTACGACTGG
>JBCAXI010000292.1:0-3986 GCA_038534175.1 Planctomycetota bacterium
TCGGGTCCAACCTGGCGGCGAGATGCTCGGCGAGATAGCCCATCGAGCCGTGCCGCCCCCGCTCGAGCCAGGACCTCAGCTCGTCGGCGCGCTCCGAGGGCTCGATCGCGCACACGCCCGCGGCCGCGAATCCCAACGCGCGGCAGCGGCGCACGATCTCAAGCCCGTCCTCATGCTGATTCGAGGGCATCGCGCCCCCCTTCGATGGGACTAGACACCCAGCGACGCCACCGGCGCCGGCTTCCACGCCTTGCGGAGCGTGAGCCACTCGTTGAGCCGCTCGCCGGCGCGCAGCAGCACACCCTCGGCGTCAGCAAGCCCGTCGAACCACAAGGCGGGGTACTCGTACACGATCGTGCCGTCGAACCCCGCGTCGAGCGCCGCCTTGAGCGTCGCCTCCGCGTTGTTATCGCCCTCGCCAAGCGCGGCCGGGCGTCCGTGATCGTCGTCGGTCACGCGCAGCACCTGGAGCCGAGCGCCGAGCCGACGGACCACATCGGCGATCCGATCTCCGGCCTGCGATCCAACCGCGAGGTGGTAGCACGCGCGCACGAGCCGGTGGTCGGCGCGGTCGATCAGACGCTCCAGCGCCTCGCCCGACGAGAAGTCGCCGCCATTCTCGACCAGCACCCGCGTGCCGCGCTTATCGGCCCGATCGACCGCCAGACGCATGCGATCGCCGATGCGTTTGATCCCCTGGCGCGTGCTGTCGCCCTTGGGCGTCTCGAAACCGAACACGCGGACGTACTCGGCGCCGATGTGGTCGGCCAGATCGATGCTCCGCTGACACGCGCGGATGCCTCGCTCCAGATCGTTGAACACGCGACCGATGATCGGCGGAAAGACCGGCTCGTCAAACCGCACCGACGTCGCGAGCCCCGCGACCTCGGCTCCCTCCTCGGCGAAGATCTCCCGGATCTTGCCGGCGCCGGTCAGAAACGGCTCGCACGCCAGATCCGCGTGCTCGGTCCCGAACGTCCGCAGCTCGGCGGCGTCGAAACCGGAACCACGCGTGAACGCGGCAACGCGATCGAGCGTCCAATCGGGACAGGCCAGCGTGCTCCAAGCGAGTCGCATGCAATTCTCCTGAGTCTGCATCCTTGCGGCAATCAAGACGTAGCGTATCGGACGCATCACCGCCCACGCTCACCACCCGCCCGCAGGGCCAACTCGGTGAGCTTAGGTCCCACCTCGATGCGTCGGACGCTTGCCCAAGCGTCAGAAACCCCCGCGTCACGCCCCCGCTCCAAGGGAATTGTGGGCCACCACGCCGCGGTTTGCCACTGTCAATAGATGGAACGCCGATCGAAAGCCGATCCTGCGTTGAGCCGTCGACTCCCCGCGCTCCCGGAGCCTCCCCTGCCACGACCCGCCCGGACAACGCTCGCCAAGCTCGTCTTGCCAGCCTTGGCGCTCGGACTGACGCTGAGCGGCTGCGGCTACAACGCCCGAGACGCCCACCTGGCGCGCCGCGACGCGGTGGTCTCGGCCGCGCCGGGTGATGGCTCGATCGCGGTGGTCCGCCTGGACTCGTGGCCGCACGACGAGCCGACCGCCAACGCACTCGCCGGCGTCACGCTCACCGAGGCCACGCCCATCGACGCCTCGCGCTGACCACGCGGTACGCTGGCGCGCATGCCCGATCGCAGCTACGAGCCGTCCATCCCGACCGACCTGGGCGGCAAAATGACCTACGCGCGGTATCTGCGGCTCGATCGAATCCTCGATGCCCAATCGCCCCGCTCCGATCCGCCCCACCACGACGAGCTGCTGTTCATCATCCAGCACCAGACCAGCGAGCTCTGGTTCAAGCTCATGATCCACGAGTTCCGCAGCGCTATGACGCACGTCGCGACCGACCACGTCGAGCCCTGCTTTAAGATCCTCGCGCGCATCAAGCACATCCTCTCCCAGCTCACCCAGCAATGGAACGTGCTGGCCACGCTCACGCCCAGCGAGTATCTCGAGTTCCGGCACGTGCTCGGCGGCGCGAGCGGCCTGCAGAGCGCGCAGTACCGCCAGATGGAGTTTCTTCTTGGCAACAAGGACGCACGGGTGCTCGAGTTCTTCCAGCACGACCCGCCCGTGCACGCCGAGCTTCAGGAAACGCTCCAACGGCCGAGCCTGTACGACGAGTTCCTGCGCTTCCTCGCTCGCCTTGGTCTCAAGGTGCCGCCCTCGGCGCTCGAGCGCGACGTGACCCAGGCGTACCGGGCCGACGAAGGCGTCCGCGCGGTGTTCAAGACCATCTACGAGGCACCGAAGCGCCACTGGGACGCGTATGAGATGTGCGAGAAGCTCGTGGATCTCGACGAACAGATCGCACTGTGGCGGTTCCGCCACCTCAAGGTCGTCGCGCGCATCATCGGCTTCAAGTCGGGAACGGGCGGATCCACCGGCGTGCCGTTCCTGCGGCAGATGATCGACCACGTCTTCTTCCCCGAGCTCTGGGACGTGCGCACGGAACTCGAGCCTCCGGAACGAGAGGCCTCCGAAAGCGAGACAGCATGATCGATCCATTGACCGCGATCCAGAACGCTGTCGCGGCACTCGGCGACGGCCCGCTCACCGAGGCTGGTTGCGAGGCGCACCTCTGGCCACTGTTTGCGCATGTGGTCGCACGCCGAGACGAGACCCGGCAGATCTACCTCGCCAACCACTCGCTCGGGCGCCCGCTCGATCGCACGATGATCGACGTCACGCGAGCCCTGCACCACTGGTACCACAGCCTCGACGGCGCTTGGGAGCCCTGGTCAGAGACCATGACGACCTATCGGTCGTTGATGGCCCGGCTCATCGGCTGCGCGCGGGAGGACGCGGTCGTGCACAAGGCCTCGGCCGGGCAGGGCCTACGGACGGTGCTCAATGCTCTGCCGCCCAAGGGTGACCGCCTCGGTGTGCTCACCACGCGCGGCGAGTTCGACGCGTGTGATTTCATCCTGAAGGCCTACGCCCAGAAGCGGCGTGTTTCACTCGATTGGGTCCCGTGCGATGATCGCGCTCGGTTCAACGCCGACACAATCGCGGATGCGCTCCGGCCCACGCACGACCTGCTCGTCGTGAGCCATGTGTTCTTCTCGACCGGACAGATCCTCGATGGCATCGAGTCGCTCATCGCCCGCGCTCGCGAGCTGAATGTCCGCGTGCTCATCGACGCGTACCACGCCACGGGCGTGCTGCCCGGTCGATTCGACGCGCTCCACGCCGACTTCATGATCGGCGGCAACTACAAGTACACCCGCGGCGGCCCCGGCGCGAGCTGGTTGGCGGTCCGTCCCGATCTGCTCGACGACGCGACGCTTCAACCCATCGACACCGGGTGGTTCGCCAAGGACGACCACTTCGGCTTCGGACGCGGCGATGAGGCGCGCTACGCGGCCGGCGGCGACGGCTGGCAGGAGGGCACGCCCGCGCTGCTCTGCATGGCGCAGGCGCTCGCGGGCCTCGAGTTCACGCTCGCGGTCGGCGTCGAACGCCTCCGCGCGTACAACCTCGAGCAGCGCGCCTTCCTCGCCGACGTGCTCCGCGACGCGGGCGCCGAGGTCGTCGACGACGAGCCGCGTGGCGCCTTTTTGCTCTTGCCGGTCGGCGATCCCGCGACCGCGTGCGATGCGCTCCGCTCGGCGGGTGTCGTCGCCGACGGGCGACACGACCCGCTCGGACGCGGGCACGTGCGGCTGTGCCCCGATGTGCTCACAACCCGCGACGAGATGCAGCGCGTCGCGCCCATCGTGGCGCGCACGCTCGCGACGCCCGTCTAGTCCTCCAATTCGAGCGCCGGGAGCGTGAGCACGAAGTCGGTGCCGCGACCGGGCTCGGAGTGCGCCTCGATCCGCCCGCCATGCGCCTCGACCAGCCGACGTGTGGTCGGCAGCCCCAGCCCGGTGCCGCCGGACTTTGTCGTGAAGTACGGCTCAAAGATCCGCTCCAGGCGCTCGGTGTCCATGCCGGGGCCCGTGTCGATCACGTGCAACTCCCGGACAAGC
>JBCAXI010000293.1:0-3975 GCA_038534175.1 Planctomycetota bacterium
GAGATGCACGGGGCCGTGCTGGACGATCTCCTGGGCGTTGTCGTCGACGGTGGCGTTCATGGCGCCGAAGCGACCGGTGAGCACGCGGCACATCGCGGCGGCGACGAAGGGCAGGAAGCTGATCTTCTCGCCCGTCTGCTCGGCGGTGCGTCGGCGGAGGTCGTCGAGCGCGGTGACGTCGGCCTCGTCGACCACGGTGAAGTGCACGGCGGTGTTGACCGAGTTGCGGAGGCGATCGGCGATGGTGCGGCGCACGCCCCGGAAGGGCGTGCGGGCCTCGCCCACGCCGCCCGGCGCCTGGCTGGCCTGCGCGGGATCGGGGATGGGCCGATGTCCGGTCGCGGGCACGTAGCCCGGCGCCGCGGGGATGCCGCCGCCCTGGGGAGGCATCATTGGCATGGGCATCGGAATGGGAACCATCATGTAGCCCATCGGCATGGGCATCTGAGGTTGGGCGTAGGCGTAGCCCTGCTGCGGCATGGGCTGCTGCATCGGTTGCGGGTACGGCTGAGGTTGTGGCGCGTACTGCGGCTGTGGCATCGGTTGCTGCGGCGCGTAGCTGGAAGCTGGCGTGCTCGGCAGCGGTCGGCGGGTCTCGGCGGGAGCCGCGGGGGTATCGGGGGCGCTGAGCGCGGCGGGCGACGTGCCCTTGGTGGCGCCACCCTTGGCGACGGCCTCGACATCGCGCTTCGTGACACGACCGCCGATGCCCGAGCCGGGCACGCTGTTGATATCGACGCCAAGATCGCGCGCAAGACGGCGCACGGCGGGCGTGGCCAACGCCTTGCCAGCCTCGGCGCTCACACCCGCGGCCGCGCCGGACATCTGGCCGACGACGGTGCCGTCGTCCTCGGACGCCTCGGGCTCGATGGGTGCGGTGTTTTCCTGTGCGGCGACGCCGTTGGAGATCGCATCGGGCATATCGGCGCCCTCGTACTCAACAAGCACACAGCCAACATTGAGGATCTCGCCAACGTCGCCGTTGAGGGCCTTGATCGTGCCGGCGCGGGGGCTTGGCACCTCGACGAGGGCCTTGTCGGTCTCCATCTCGGCGAGGATGTCATGCTCCTCGACGGTCTGGCCGACCTCGACGCGCCAGGCGATGAGCTCTGCTTCGTGCACGCCCTCGCCCAGATCGGGGAGGATGAACTCGTTGGGGTTGCTGGAGGTCTGGTGGGCCATGGCGTGCGTCTCTCAGGTCTGGCGGCTGCGTCTGGCGGGTTGTGGCGGGCGGTTCGATGGGCGCTGGAACAGGCTGGTCTAGTGCGGCTCTTCCACGAGCTTCTTGGTCATGAGCGCCGTGACGAACAGGATCGTGCCGCCGATCAGGGCGAGCACGCCGATCTCCCACAAGCCGAGTGTGATGGGGTTCATCCGGTCAGCTCCATTCTCAAGCGTGTCGAAACGCTCAGTATGACAAACACTCACGCACGCCCTTGCCGATCCGCTCGGCGTCGGGCAGGTAATCGAGCTCGAGCTTGTAGTACGGCATGACTGTGTCGAAGCCCGCGACACGCTGCACGGGCGCCTCGAGATGCAGGAAGCAACGCTCTTGGACCAGCGTGGCGATCTCGGCGCCCATCCCCGCGGTCTTCGGCGCCTCGTGCACGATGACGCAGCGTCCGGTCTTCTCCACCGACTCGGCGATCGTGTCCACGTCAATCGGATAGATCGTGCGAAGGTCGATCAGCTCGGCGTCCACGTCGTCGGGCAGGTTGTCCATCATCTCGAGGCACTGGAACACGCTGGCGCCCCAGGTGACGATGGTCACGTCGGAGCCCTCGTTCACGACCTTGGCCTTGCCGATCTCGACCTCGTAGCTGTCCTCGGGGACCTCTTCGCGGAACGAGCGGTACACGCGCTTGGGCTCGAAGAAGATGACGGGATCCGGGTCGCGGATCGCCGAGGTCAGCATGCCCTTCGCGTCGTACGGCGTGCAGGGCATGAGCACCTTGAGCCCGGGCGTGTGCGCGTAGATCGACTCGGGCGAGTCGGAGTGGAGCTCGGGGGCGTGGATGCCGCCGCCGACGGGCACGCGGACCGTGAGCGGGATCGTGATCGCGCTGCGGGTGCGTGTGCGGAACCGGGCGGCGTGGTTGGTGAGCTGGTCGTACGCCGGGCCAAGGAAGCCCTCGAACTGGATCTCGGGGATCGGACGCATGCCGGCCATCGCCAGCCCGATCGACGTGCCCATGATGCCCGATTCAGCGAGGGGCGTGTCCACCACGCGATCGGCGCCGAACTTGTCTTGCAGGCCCTCGGTGACGCGAAAGACGCCGCCGTTCTTGCCGACGTCCTCTCCGAGGATGACCACGCGGTCGTCCTCGGCCATCGCCTGTTCGAGGGCCTGATTGATCGCTTGGACGAGTGTGAGCTGTGCCATCGTGTGTGGTTCCGGTGCTGGGTTCGATTAGCCCATGAACGCCGCGGTGGTCGCCGCGGTGGTGGCGGCCTGCGCGGCCTGTTGTGCCTGCTGAACGCCCGCCTGCGGGCCGGTCATGCTGGTCCCCGCGATGGTCTGCAGCGCCGCCGAGATCTCGGTCGACACCTCGAGCAGCGGGCGATCGATCTTGAGCGGAACGCTGTGTCCGGTCACCCAGACCTGCGTGCGGCCCTTCTTCTCGTGCATCAAATAGACGTAGCTCGGATTGACGAACCACGTCTCGCCCTTGATGTCGGTCAGCTCGACGAGCATGGAGTCAGACTCCCACGCCGGCACCAGACGCGAGCCCCGCCTGCTCGGGGTTCTGGCCCAATGAGCTCGTGCGCATCGTGTCGCGCTGGCGGCGCAGCTCCTCGGGCAGCTCGGCGAACATGTGGTCGAAGAAGTCGTCGGTCGAGGGCTTCTCGATGCCCTCGGCTCGGGAGACGATCTCCTTGACCATCGCCTGGGCCTTGTCCTCGATCGCCCGCTGGCGATCCTCGCTCCAGAGGTCCTTCGACTCGAGGTACTTGCGCGTGCGGATGATCGGGTCCTTCTCGATCCATGAGTCCACCTCGTCCTGGTCGCGGTACCGCCGCGCGTCGTCCGCTGTGGTGTGGTCGCCCAATCGGTACGTCACCGCCTCGATGAACGTGGGTCCGCCGCCCTCGCGGGCGCGGTCGAGGGCCTGCTTCGTCGCCTTGTACACCGCGAAGAGGTCGTTCCCGTCGACCTGCATCGTGGGCATGTCGTACGCGAGCGCTTTCTGCGCCACCGTGCGCGAGTTCATCTGCACATCGCGGGGCACCGAGATCGCCCACTGGTTGTTCTGGCAGAGAAACACGCACGGAACTTGCAGCGTCGAGGCGAAGTTCATCGCCTCGTGGAAGTCGCCCTCGCTCGTGGCCCCATCGCCGAAGTACGTGATCGCGCAGCGAGGCTCTTTCCGCAGCTTGTATGCCCAGGCGATGCCGGTCGCGTGGAGCATCTGCGTGCCGATGGGAATCGAGATCGGCGTGCACAGCACGTCGTCGGGAATCTGGTTGCCCCGCTCGTCGCCCATCCAGTGCAGCAGGATGTACTCCATCGGCAGCCCGTGGAGAAACAACGCCGCGTTCTCGCGGTAGCAGGGGACCAGGAAGTCCTGACCCTTGATCGCCGCGAAGCCCGTGCCCAGTGCGGCCGCCTCTTGCCCCTTGTTCTGCGGGTAGGTGCCCATGCGCCCGGATCGCTGGAGCTTGAAGGCGACCTCGTCATAGTGGCGCCCGATGCACATCTGCTCGTACAAGAACACCACGTTCTCGTCGCTCAGCGTGTCCTTGGCCTCTTTCTTGTCGAGGTTGCCGTGCTCGTCGAGGATCTGCAGGTACTCGATCTCGGCGTTGTAGACGGTCTCTCTCGGCATGCGTGCCTCCGTGTCCCAGGTGGGGTCCGTGATCTTCTGTCCGAACGCCGGCCTTCGTGCGCTGGCGTCTGGGGCCTGCGGCCCGGCGGGGAGGCCGCCGGGCGGGCAGGATATCTGGCCGATCGCTCCTGTCGGACGATCGGACCAG
>JBCAXI010000294.1:0-3957 GCA_038534175.1 Planctomycetota bacterium
TCGCTATCGACCAAACAGGTGCCGCAGGGCGGCGGGGAATCGCTCGGCCCACGCCTCCTCGTTGTGCACCGCGTCGGGATCGATCACGACCTCGACCGCGTCGGGGGCGCTCGCCTTGGCCTTGAGCTGATCGCCGAACGTGCGGGCCCAACGGACGTAGGCCTGGTTCTTGGCCGACCGCTCTTGGGTTTGGTCGGTATCGCCACGCTCATTGCCGCCCATGCCGATGAAGACTCGATCGGGCCACTGCGAGACGCGGTCGAAGAGCGGGCGCCAGACCGTCGGGTCGTTGCGGGAGGTGAGCACGGGGAAGGACTCGAGCAGGGCGCCGAAGAACCGGCCCGGGTGCTGGGCGATGATCTCCATGGAGATGGCCGCGCCGAGCGAGGCGCCGCCGATCGCCTGCCGATCGGTGTCCACGCGGAAGGCGCGCTCGACGCGCGTGGTGACCTCGCGATCGAACCACCGCGCGAACCGCTCGCCGTCGGCGTTGAGCCCTGTCACGACTGGGAATGAGACGTACTCCTCGATCCGCGCCGCGTCCATGTGCGGCACGCCGACGATGATGATCGGCTCGATGTGACCCGCGGCGATCAGACGCGTCGCGGCCTCGTCCGCCCGCCACTCGCCCGGCACGCGCGGGAGCGTCTCGAAGAGGTGCTGTCCGTCGAAGAGATACAGCACGGGGTACGTGCGCTCGGCGTTGACTTCGTCGTCGTAGCCCTCGGGCAGCCAGACGATCAGGTCGCGCACCGAGCCGAACGCGCCGCCCGCGCCGCCGGTGACCTGCACGCGTCGGATCGTGCCCGCCGCGTCGATCGCGCGGTACGGATCGATGCGCTGCACGGTGACGCTCGTCCCCTCGGGCGCCGCGCGGAAGGCGACGACTTCCATCTCGAAGATCGGACGCTCGCCATTGGTCAGGAACGCGGCGTCCACCAGCGGCAGCGTGCGGTTCTCGGTGTTCTCGCCCTCGGCGTCGGTCTCGACGGTGTCCCACGAGCCCAGCGTGAACTTGAACTCGACCCGCCCGTCCTGCTCCAGTGGCTCATCGAAGATGATCTGCCAACGCATGTCCGAGCGCGGCTCGAGGATGTGGCGTGGGTCGGCGGGGTTCCAGCCGCTCAGATTGGACGCGAAGAAGACCGGACGCTCGTCGGACGAGGTGTCGCTCAGATCGCGCACCACGATCGTGAAGCCCTGCGGCAGACGCTCGGGCTCGACCATCGCCGCGTCTGGGGCGGCCTGCTCGGCGGCGGCCTCGGCGGCCAACTCGGACTCGAACGCCCCCTCGGCCTCGGCGAGCTTGGACTCGATGCCGCGGCGCTGGGTGGTCATCTTGACCTCCGCCCCGCCGGTGAGCCACTCGCCGATCGCGTTGGCCCCGCCGGTGTCGCCGGCGCCGGGGCCGACGGGCTGGGCCCGCATCGCCGGGCCGTTCTGGATGCCGAGATCGATCGCGTAGAAAATCGCGACCAACGCGAGGATGGGTGTGCTCAGCAACGCCATGAGGAGGATCCGCTTCTTCATGAGATTGATTTCGAAAGGTTGGGCGGGCGAGAGTCGTGCAAAGGACGGCTCACTTCGCCGCGTCGTACAACTCGCTGACCTTGGACCAGTTCACGACCTCCCAGAACGCCTTGATGTAGTCGGGGCGACGGTTCTGGTAGTTGAGGTAGTAGGCGTGCTCCCAGACATCGAGGCCCAGGATGGGCGTGCCGCCGAGACCGGCGACTCCCTCGCCCATCAGCGGCGTGTCCTGGTTGGGCGTCGAGCCCACGGCGACCTTGCCGCCCTGGTGCGCCACGAGCCAGGCCCAGCCGGACCCGAATCGGCTCGCGCCGGCCGCGGCGAACTTGTCTTTGAATGCGTCGAGCGAGCCAAACGCGTCGTCGATCGCCGACGCGAGGGCGCCCGACGGGGCCCCCCCACCGCCGCTGCCGGCGGGGGCCATGACCTGCCAGAACAGGCTGTGGTTGGCGTGACCGCCCGCGTTGTTGCGAACGGGGCCACGGATCGAGTCCGGCATCGAGCCCAGGTCGGCCAGGATGGCCTCGATGGGCTTGTCGGCCCAGCCCGAGCCCTCTAGGGCGACGTTGGCTTTGTCCACGTAGGCCTGGTGGTGCTTGCCGTGGTGGATTTCCATGGTTCGGGCATCGATGTGGGGCTCGAGCGCGGCGTGGTCGTAGGGCAGGGCGGGCAGCGAGAGGGCCATGTGGATGCTCCTGGGGGGTGGAACGGGGAGTGGCGAGGCACGCATCGCGCCCGAAGGAACGGACAAAGGGCAGGCCTCGATGGGGGCGGTTCAAGACTGAAACGGGGGGCCAGACTGTGACTTTGGCGAACTCTAGGGGCGTTTAGGGCATCGATCCGATAGCAGCGAAGCGTTGCAGAGCGGTGAAGAACTTAAGCGGGCCTGGCGTCTGAGGCATGGCCGATCGAGGGCGAGCGTGCTCGTTGCGATACCCCCCTGATGCGGCGTGTCTCAGGACTGTCTTTTTTCGGGCACGAGGAACATCATGGCTGGCAGAACGGTACTGTTTTTACTACAGTGTCGGTCCGGCTCAGCCGGTCCGGGGTTTTCATTGTTGGTCGGTGCCTCGGCATCGACTCTGGTGCCCCGGTGGCTATTGGGGTCGGGTTTGCGGGATGGAGCCCCGCGCCCGCGTCTCAGCCGGTGGGGGACTTGAAGAGATCATTTGGTGTTGTGCCTTTCGATGGATCGGATCCATCGGCGGGATTTGGCGCCCTCGCGAACCGCGCGGGGGCTCGGCAGGGCAACTCGGGGTGAAACCGCCCGGGTGTGGCGACGAATTCGACGAACGCGGAGAGTTCGATCGGCACGCGCGGCGGGACAGTGGCACGGGGAATGGTTATGAAGCGACACGCACAGGGCAACCGGACAATCAGCCCGCTCGAGCAGATGCGTCGGCGTCACCGCCGGGGCGTCTCGGGCGGCGCGGTCTCCGGCGCCGTCGGGGGCAAGCGACGCCTGAGCCAGGCGGACGAGCGTCTGCTCGCCCAGATTCTGGCCAAGGAGCAGGACTTCATCGACTCGGAGGTGTTCCGCGAGGACGACGCCGAGACGAAGATCTACGACGAGGCACCTCCGATCCAGAAGCCGGACACCACCTGGTACCACCCGGTGATGGACGACATCTCATCGACGAGCCGCACGCGCACCGTGAAGAGCGCCCAGCAGGTGATCCTGACGGGCGCCGAGGAGCGGGTGCTGTTCCACCAGTTCAACTACGCCCGCTTCTGCGTGTTCAACCTGCAGAAGGAGGTCTGGGCGAGCCCGTCGAAGCAGCCGTCGCCCGAGCAGGCCGAGCAACTGCTGCACTGGCACCGCAAGGCCGAGCGGATCCGCGAGCAGATCGCCGAGACGAACCTGGCGCTGGTGCTGGCGATGGCGAAGCGGACGCGGATGAGCGAGGTGGACTTCGCCGATCTCGTCAGCGAGGGCAACATGGCGTTGCTGCGCGCGGTCGACAAGTTCGACGCGGGCCGCGGGTTCAAGTTCTCGACGTACGCCTGCCGGGCGATTCTCAAGGCGTTCAGCCGCCAGGGGATGAAGCTCAGCAAGTACCGCCAGCGGTTCCCGACCGACTTCGATCCGAAGCTGGAGCGGAGCAACTTCATCGAGAACAAGCGGGCGGACTTCGAGAAGGACGCCGCCGACGAGGTGCGCCGCATCGTCATCGACAACCGCGCGGACCTGACGGACGTGGAGCGGACGGTGATCGAGCATCGCTTCGGCCTCGAGTCGAGCGAGCACGAGAAGCCGATGACGCTCGAGCAGGTGGGCCAGATCATCGGCGTCACCAAGGAGCGCGTGCGGCAGATCCAGAACAAGGCGATGGAGAAGATCAAGGGCGAGCTCGAGGCCAACTTCCTCGGCGAGCCGGAGCGCGAGGACGACCCCAAGGTCGAGGGCCTCGCCCGGGCGACCGAGGA
>JBCAXI010000295.1:0-3956 GCA_038534175.1 Planctomycetota bacterium
ATCAGCTCACCGATGGGGTGCTGATCCTCCGCGAGTTTCTCCCGGCGGCGCACACGGGCCTGGCCCGGGCGGGCGTGCTCGAGGCGGACGCGACGCGTTTCCTGGGAGTCATCGAACGGCGCGTCACCACGCGCCACACAGGAGCCAACTGGGTGCTCCGATCCGTTGCGAAGATGCGAGGTGTCGCCACGCAGGGCGCGCGACTCGCATCGCTCACGCGCGCCATGCTCGAGCATCAGGCGGGAGAACGGCCCGTGCACGAGTGGGCCGAAGCGCCCACGCCCGAGGGCGCGCCGCCGCACGCGTTCGCCCGCGTCTCGCAGTGCATGACCACGGAGCTCTTTACGGTGGGCGAGGACGACTGCATCGACCTGGCCGCCTCCATCATGGATTGGGAGCGGGTCCGGCACATCCCCGTCGAGGACAACAAGCACCGGCTCGTCGGGCTCATCTCCTACCGCAAACTGCTCCGAGTGCTCAGCCGCGGAGACGCCCATCGCGACACCGCGGCGATTCCCGTCTCGGAGATCATGGAGCGCAAGCCGGTCACAATCACGCCTGACACTCCGACACTCGACGCCATTCGCATAATGTCTGAACACCGCGTCTCTTGCCTGCCCGTTGTCGAGGACGAGCGACTCGTCGGCATCATCTCCGAGCGAGACTACGCCTCGATCGCCGGCGCCCTTCTGGAGCGTGCGCTCGGAGGAGATCGGGACGCATGATCCAGACTCGGCGGCGTCCGCTCACCGCCCCTGCGCTCGCGCGCGTGATTGGCGATCACAGATCGCCGACGCCCGGCCCCACGCTCGTCATCATCGGCGGCCTCCACGCCAACGAGCACGCCGGCATCGAAGCGGCGCAGCGCGTGCACAACACCATCACGTCCGGCGGGGCACCCATGCGACGCGGCAGGGTCATCGCGCTCCGCGGCAACCTCGCCGCCCTGGCTGAGGCGCACGAGACGCCACACGACCGCCGACGGTACATCGATGAGGATCTCAACCGCGCGTTCGTGCCTGGGAATGACTCCAACGAATCCCGCTCGGTAGAACAGGCCGAGCGAGCCGAGCTCGACGCCGCGTTCGATGCGATCTCCGCCCAATCCCAAGGCCCCGTCTATCTGCTCGACCTGCACACATTCTCGAGCGAGAGCCCGCCGTTCATCGTGCTCGAAGACGCCCTGCCGACGCGCCGATTCGCCGCAGCCTTCCCGCTGCCGAAAGTCCTCGGGCTCGAAGAAGAGCTCCAGGGGCTTCTAATCGATGATGTCACCACGCGGCGCGGCTTCGTCTCTTGCATCGTCGAGGCCGGGCAACACGAGGACACTCGCGCCATCGATATTCACGAGGCGATCGTGCTGATCGCCCTCGAGACCCTGGGCATCGTGGATCACGGGGCCGAGGCCAGCCTCGGCGAGCGGCCCTTCGAGGTCGCCGACCGCGCCGCCGGATACTGGGCCAGACGCTTCTACGACGTGCGCCAGCGCGTGGGCATCACGCACGAGTCGTTCCGAATGGACGAGTCGGCAAAGGCGCTCATGCCGGTCCGAGCGAGACGCACGATCATCGCCCACGAGCGAGCCCACCCGATGGTGGCCGAGACGGGCGGCGTGCTCTTTTTGCCTAATCGCCAGGCGGACCGCGGCCCGGGCGACGACGCGTTCTTCATTATCCAGCGTGTCGGATCGATCTGGCTTGGACTCTCGGCCGTGCTGAGAAATATTGAAGCCGTGCATTGCCTCATGTGCAAAATCCTCCCGGGCGTGCGCTCGCGGCCCGGTGATCCGCACGCCATCCTCGTCGCCCCGGAGTACGCCGCAGTACTTCGACGCGAGCTGCTCCACCTGCTCGGTTATCGACTCATCCGATGGACGCATCCCGAGCACCTCACCCGAGTTGGGCGCATCGCCCGCGCTCTGCGCGGCCTCGTGGACGCTGTTGTAGGCGTCGCGGCCCATGCCTTTCGCGGCGGCGAACGCCACGCGCTTCCTATCGAGCGGAACTCCGACTGGATCGCCCGCCGCCGCCGTCTCGATCTGGACCCACCGCGCATCGCGCGAAAGCAAGGATCCACGCCGTGAACACGTCCCTTCGAACACCTCGCTTCACCCTCGTGTGGGTCGGGGTGCTCGCGATGATCACCGGCTGCACGGCATCGCCGGGCGGGCCACTCGGCGCCGTTGCCGCCGACCACCCGCTCGCGGCAGAGGCCGGCGCCGAGGTCCTCCGCGCCGGAGGCAACGCCGTCGATGCGGCCGTCGCAACCAGCCTCGCACTCTCGGTCGTTCGTCCCGACGCCTGCGGCATCGGTGGCGGCGGATTCATGGTGATACACCTACCCGACGACCCCAACCACGGACGCGTCTCGACCGCGATCGATTACCGCGAGATCTGCCCCGCCGCGATCGGGCCTGACACCTATGCCAACTGGGGTGATCCAGAAGCCTCGCGACGCGGCGGCCGCGCCGTCGCCATACCAGGTACGATTGCCGGCCTCACCCACGCCCTCAACCACTACGGCACGATGGAGCGGGCGCGCGTGTTCGCGCCCGCGATCCGGCTCGCCGAGCAGGGATTCGCCGCCGACGCCCACCACGTGCGCACCGCGCAGTCGCTCGTCTCCTACTTCAACGACGATCCGATTCGCCGAACGCGCTTTCCGCTCGTGTGGCTACGTTTCATGCGCGAAGGACAGATCCAGATCGGAGACCGCATCGAGCTGCCCGAGCAGGCCGCGATCCTGCGACTGATTGCTGACACAGGGCCCGACGCGTTCTACCAGGGTTCCATCGCCGACTCGATCGTGGCGTCCGCCTCGGCGGACGGCGGCGTCCTCACCCACACGGACCTCTCCAGTTACCGCGTCCGCGAGACCGCGCCCGTGCGCCATCGAGTCGGACCGTTCGAGCTGATGGCGATGCCGCCGCCGTCCAGCGGCGGCGTTGCGGTCGCGCAGATCCTCGATCTTGCGTATCGCCTCGAGATCGATGTGCCAACGACCGGCTGGACGGACGCGGCGTCGGCGCACCTGCTCGCCGAGTGCATGAAACACGCATTCGCCGACCGCGCGCGATACATGGCCGACCCCGCATTCGCACACGTGCCCGTTGACCACATGCTCAACCATGATGTCCTCCAAGCCATCGCACGGCGCATCGATCGAACCAAAACCATGCCCGCACCGAGCTACGGCTCTCGGGCGCCGCTGACGGAAGACGGCGGCACCAGCCACCTCTCCGTGATCGACGCCTGGGGCGGCGCCGTCGCGTGCACCGAGACGATCAACCTCGCCTTCGGCTCCCTCGTCGGCGTGCGCGGCGCCGGATTCTGTCTGAACGACCAGATGGACGATTTCACCACCGTTCGGGGCCAACGCAACGCGTTCGGGCTGGTGCAGTCCGACGCGAACTTGCCCGAGCCTGGCAAGCGCCCGCTCTCGAGTATGTCGCCCACGATCCTGGTTGATCACAAGGACCAGGTCGTCGCCGTCGCCGGCGCCTCCGGCGGGCCCCGCATTATCACGTCCACCGCCCAGGTCCTTCTCCGGCGCCTTCGCGCCAACGCGTCGGCCACCCAGGCCGTGCGGGCGCCACGCTTACACCACCAATGGCTGCCCGATCGACTCGACCTCGAGCCTGGCGGCGAAGCGCGGGAAACACTCGCCTCGCAGCTCGCTGTGCGCGGGCATGCTGTCAGCGATCGAGAGCAGGTCGGCGCTGTCCAGGCGTTGTTCAGAGACGCGCACACTTCGGATATCGACGGCGCGGCGGACCATCGAAAGGGCGGGGCCGTGCGAACCGGCCGTGTTGAACGGTGATCCCGTCTATCAAAGGCATCAACGCATGAGCGCCTCAAAGTACGATGAACCCCAAAGACCCGTACCTCACCACGCAGGAGACACCGCCGCCATGAGCGCCTCAACCACCCGATGGATCGCCGTCTGCCTCGCCCCGC
>JBCAXI010000296.1:0-3948 GCA_038534175.1 Planctomycetota bacterium
GCACAATGCGTTCGGCGCGTAGGCCGCGGGGCATGGCGTCGCGCGCCGCGGCAAGTTTGCCCTCCGCGTAGAGCGCGCGAGCCTCGGGCTGGGCGTCTGGGATGCGCGGCGATGGCGAGAGCAGCACGTCGGCGGCGGCCTGGAAATCGGCGAGGATCAGCGCGCGCCCAAGCAGATGGTTGTTGAGCAAGAAACCGAATCGCTGCTCGCCGAGGCGGTTGGGCGAGCCGACGCGGGCGAGGTGGTCGAGCGCGCGCTTGGCGCGCAGCACGTGCGTCGGCTCGACGTCGCGGATGCGCACGCTGAAGCGGTTGCCGGCGAGGTGCCCGGGGCGGAGCTTGTTCTCGTGCCACACGGCGCCGAGCACCGCGACCTGGTCGTGCACGAGCTGGGTGAAGTCCTCGAGCTTCTTGCCGGGGAGCTGGACGGAGAGCGTCTGACGGGTGACGGCGTGCTTGTCCTTGAGGCCGGCGTGGCCGATGGATCGTCTGGGCGCGCGAAAGTGCTTGGCGACGATGTCGATCAGCTCGAAGGTGGAGAGGTTGAATTTCTCGACGAGAAGGTAGAGGTGCTCGCCCTGGCCGCTGGGCTCGTAGAGGGGCAGCTCCTCGACGAGGAAGTCCTCGGGGCGCGCCTTGATGTGCCCGCCCACGCCCGGGACGTCCGCGGTGAGGTATCGGCGGGGCACGACGTGGTGGTCGTAGTCGGTGTGTGCGGTCATGGAGAGGGAACGTAGGCCGACTCAGCCGAGGGGCTCGTCGTCGTCGTGGTCCTCGTCCATTTCCTCTTCGCTCGCGGCGGCCTCGATGACGTGTTCCTCCACGAAGATCGGCACGTCTCGCGCCACGCCGAGCGCGATGGCGTCGGAGGGGCGGGCGTCGATGCGTTTCTCGGAGCCGTCGGGCATCCGGACGTGCAGGGCGGCAAAGAATGTGGCGTTGGCAAGATCATGGATGGAGATCGCCTCGAGGCGTCCTCCGAGCTCGTCGATCACGTTGGCGAGCAGGTCGTGGGTCTGCGGGCGGCTAATCTGGACGCCCTTGAGACGGCGCTCGATCGCCTGGGCCTCGGGGAGGCCGATGACGATGGGGAAGGCGCGGGCGTCGTCGGTGAGCGGACCCTCGAAGGGATCGTCGCCGACCACCTCGCCGCCGTCGCGCACCTCGCGGAGCTCGATGATCTGGTAGTCGGTGAGCTCGCGGATCAGGATGCGGGCGAGTTCCATCCGGACAGGCATGCGCGAGGCTCCGGTGAGACGGGTGTCTCTGGGGAGATGGTGCGCACCGGGGTGCGCCGAGTCAACGCCGGCGAGGGGTTACCTGCCGGGGGTGGGTGGTGGTGCCGACGCGGGAGCAACTTCGAGTGCGTCCGCGGGCGTCAGCGGCTCGGGCGCGGGCTGGCCGAATCGCTCGACGAGCGCTCGCGGGGCGCCGATATCGGCGACGACGACCTCGCCGACGAACGGCTGCGCGGCGATGGCGGCGAATCCGACCTTGGCGGCGGCAAAGGTCACGGTCACATCGGCGCGGATCGCAACGCCCCGTGGCTCGCCCGTGTCGATGTCGAGCCCGGAGGGGACATCGACCGCCAGCGCGTCGGCGCCGTCGGCGATGCGTGTGTTGAGGGCGTGGATGAGCGTCGCGTGGGGGCCGACGACGTCTCGACGCAGGCCGCTGCCGAAGAGGGCGTCGATCACAAGGTCTACGTCGGAGCCGATCGGCTCGATGGCGCGATCGATCGAGGCGACCGGGTCGTCGGCGTTCCAGACGGTCAGGGGCAGGGCCATTTTCTGAACGACGCCAAGCTGCACGTCGGCGTCGCCCTTGAGGCTGGCAGGATCGGCGGCGAGCAGGATCGCGACGCGAACGCCCTGGTTGTGGAGGTGGCGGGCGATGGCGAGCCCGTCGCCGCCGTTGGCCCCGGGGCCGGCAACGATGAGCACGCGAGCGGCTTCGGAGGGCGGATCGAGCATGGAGGCGGCGACGCCCGCGGCGTGGAGGGCCGCGTTCTCCATCAGCACGATCGTGGGCAGCGCGAACTCCTCGACGCAGGCCCGATCGATCGCGCGGGCGGCGTCGCGGGTGAGGACGTGCACGGGAGAACCCTGGCTCGGCGTGTTCACAACAGGAGTCTACGGGCTCGAACATCGGCGACACGGGCGGCTACGCTCCGCGTCATCCCGGCCTTCCGCATTGTCTTATGGATTCTGCTCGCTTCGTCATCACGCTCGTCCTGCTGCTGGTCGCGATCGGCGCCGCGGTGTACTGGAGCGCGTTCGTGGTGCAGCTGTGGCGGACGCTGGCGTCGACACCCTCTGCCGAGGACGGCCTGGAGCTCGATCTCGGGCCCGAGCCGGGCCCGCTGTGCGTGGTGATTCCTGCGCACAACGAGGAGGAGGTCATCGGTCCGCTGGTGGACTCCCTGCGGGCCCAGACGCATCCGAGCTTCCGCGTGGTGCTCGCGCTCGATCGCTGCACGGATCAGACCGAGGCGATCGCGAGAGAGCGGATCGGTGATGACGCGCGGTTTCGGATCGTGGATGTGCGTCCCGGCGGCGAGGGATGGGCGGGGAAGGTCAACGCGGTGTGGTGCGGGGTGCTGTCGGCGCCGGAGGCGCACCGCGCGTCGTACCTGCTGTTCAGCGACGCCGACTGTGTGTTCCACCCCGGGTGTCTGGCGTCGACGACGGCGCTGGTCGATCGGCACGGTCTGGACATGCTCAGCCTGGTGAATCAGCTGACGTCGGACCGTTGGTTCGAGCGGCTGGTCCAGCCGGCCGCGGGGCTGGAGCTGCTCACGCAGTATCCGCTTCGACGCGCGAACCGCGAGCGTGAGCGGCGCGCGTTCGCGAACGGGCAGTTCATGCTGTTCCGCGCCTCGGCGTACCGGCGTCTGGGCGGGCATCCCGAGGTGGCCGACGAGCTCCTGGAGGATCTGGCGATCGCTCGCCAGATGGCGGATCGCGAGATGCGTCAGTGGACGCTGCCCTCGGGCAAGCTGGTGACGACACGCATGTACCGCTCGTGGGACGCGTTCCGCCGCGGGTGGAAGCGGATTTTCATCGAGGGGGCCCACCGGAAGCCCGCGCGGCTGTCGAAGGACGCGTGGCAGCTCCGCGCCTCGTCGAGCGTGCTGCCGATCGGCGCAGCGTTGGGCGCTGGGTGGTGGGCGCTGGGAGGCGTGTTCGGCACGCTGGCGGGGAACGCGCTCGGCGTGGTCGCGTTGGCGGCGCTCGCGATGTGGGCGATCGGTGTTGGCACGGTCTACCGGCTGGGCGGCTATCCGGTGTCGCTCACGCCCGGGCACGTGGTCGGCGCGTGGCTGGTGGGTGGTCTGCTCAAGGACGCGGCCCGCGACCTGCGCGAGGGCAACCCCGTTCGCTGGGGCGGACGGCGGTACGTGCGCGCGGTGCGCTGACGCGGCCGACCGGCATGGGGCTACGCTGCGGGCATGCGGATTCGCAGAGGCAGCCCGGAGCCCCGCCTGGAGATGGCGCCCCTGATCGACGTGGTGTTCCTTCTCCTCACGTTCTTCGTGTTCGCGATGGTGCTGATGGTCCGGGTCGAGACGCTGGGCGTTCGCCTGCCCGAGTTGCAGGCGGGCGAGTCGGCCTCGTCGGGCGAGATCATCTCGATCGTGGTGAACGCCGACGGCGCGATCGCGCTGGACGGCGAGCCGATCGAGCGGGCATCGCTTCTTGAGATCGTTCGCTCGCGGCTCGAGCGGACGCCGGACGCACGCGTCGCGCTGCTGCTCGATGTGGACGGGCGCGTGGGCGAGGCGCTCGCGGTGTTCGACGAGCTGCGTCGCGGCGGCGTCGAGAACGTGGACGTGCTCGGGCGACCCGGCGGCGAGTGAGACGTACGGGCGGCGTCAGAGCCATGGGGTTTGGCGAACCCGATGCAGCGAGCGAGGCAAGTGGCGTCGCCTTCTGAGAGTCTCAGTCGG
>JBCAXI010000297.1:0-3942 GCA_038534175.1 Planctomycetota bacterium
CAACGCGCCCACATGACGACCCATCGCGGCCATGGAGGCGGGATCATGCGGGTCGACGCCGAAGATGCCGAGCTTCCTGAAGAACCCGAACCGCTCGAGCTGGTCGATATCCATCGGCCCCGCCGGGCGTCGACCGGGAAACCACGCCTCGTGCAGCGCCAGCGAGAGCAACGGATCCCACCAGCTCGTGTGCGTCACCGCCATCACCACCGGACGGCCATCGAACCCCGCAAGATCCGAGGACTCGCGGTCCAGACGCACGGCAAAGAACGACTTGGCGATCTTCCTCGTCGCGTAACGCCGGAACCACTTGGCCATCGGCGCCCAGTAGGCGTCGGGCGCGAAGCGTGCGCTCGTCGCCCCGTCGCTCTGTTCGCCCGTGGCGGCGATGGTCACGGCGCCGCTCCCTTTTAGACCGTCTCGAATGCTGACGCCGCGGCGCCCACGCGGCCCGGCACACCCCGCCCAAACTCGAGATGCTCGTCGTTTGTCTCGATCCCCGCGTCTTCCAGCACGCACCGCGCGCCGATCACGCCCGACATCGTGACCATCGGCACGCCGGGCCCGGGGTTGGCCGAGCCGCCCACGAGGTAGAGCCCCTTGAACGCGCGGGAGCGGTTGGCGGGCTTGAAGCCGCCGGCGAGCTTGCCGTGGCTGGCGAGCCCATAGATCGCCCCGCCCTCGGCGTTGTACATCCGCTCGATGCCCCTGGGCGAGAGGAAGCGATCGACCTTGATGTGCTGGTCGATGTCCTGCATGCCGAAGCGCTTGAGCTTGTTCATGATGACTTTCTTGTACGAGGTCATCAGCGGCCCGGGGTTGCCGTGCGCGTCCTGCCAGTCGTGCCGGTCGCGCAGGTAGGCCGTGTGCACGAGGATGTAGAGCGCCTCGCCCCCCTCGGGCGCCTGGGCCTCGTCCGTCCGCGAGGGCACGGCCAGGTACAGCGTCGGATCGTGCGCCGGCTCGCCGCGGGTGTAGATGTCCTCGAACTCGGCGTGCGGATCGCGACTGAACAAGAAGTTGTGGTGCGCCAGGTGCTCGTATCGCCGGTCGAGCCCGAGGTAGAGCACCACGCCAGAGCAGGCCGGCTTGTACCTCGACTCGATCTGGCGGAATTCGGCCCGCGCCGGTTGCGTGCCGATCAGGTCGCGGTGCGTGCGTTGGGCGTCGCAATTGGAGACGACCGCGTCGGCCTCGATCAGGCGTCCGTCCTCGAGCTCAACGCCGCGGGCGACGCCGTCGTCATCGACGACGATCGACGTGACACCAACACCGGTGATGCACTCGACGCCCTGCTCGCGAGCCAAACGCTCGAGTGAGCCGGCAACATTGCGTGTGCCGCCCATGGGGTACCAGCAGCCCAGATCGGCCTGCGCCGCGCAGATGAGCGACAGCACCGCGGGCGCCAAGAACGGGCTCGAGCCCACGTACTGCAGGAAGTGCTCGCACATCTGCGCGACGTGCGGCTCCTTCACGTGCTTGGCGATCGTGTCGCCCACGGTCGAGTGCAGGCGCATGCCCATGACGTCCTTCAGCAGCGACGGGTCCTTGGGCGGGCTCTTCATGAGGTCCGTCATGCCGCCTAGGTCTTTGTAGAAGAAGACCTGCTCGCTGAGGCGGAACATGCGCCGCGAGAATTCCAAGAACGCCTCGTAGCCGTCGCCGGCCTGCTTTCCCGGAAATAGCTCGTTCAGATGCTTGACCGTGTCGGCGGGATCGCGTCGCAGGTCGATGACCGTGCCGTCCTCGTAGTGGCAGCGCCACTGGGGGTCGAGATCAATCAGATCGATGTAGTCCTCGGGCTTCTTGCCCGCGCGCCGGAGGATGCCGCAGAGCACCTCGGGCATGGTGATGATCGTCGGGCCCATGTCGAAGCTGAACCCGTCCTGCTTCAAGATGTTCATCTTGCCGCCGAGGTGCTTGTTCTTCTCGACGAGCGTGACCCGGGCGCCGTGGGTCGACAGCTCTGCCGCCGCGGCCAAGCCCGCGATGCCACCGCCAACGATGACGGCGTGGAGTGGCTTGGAGGATCCGTTGGAATGGACGCCGTTGGTGCTCACGCGCTGCTCCTGCCGGGGTGGCATGGGTCTCAGGTGGCATGGCTCTCCAGAGCCGTGTCGTATTGGTGGCATGGGTCTCCGACCCGTGTCCGCACCACTCTCAATTCCTCTTCGCCCGAGGCCGACGCCTCGGATGACGCCTCGCCATCAATCCGACACGGCTCAGAGAGCCATGCCACCGAGAAGCCTAGCGGCCATACCGACGCCGAAGGAACCCCGCCAGCTGCTCGACACGCTTGGCCTCCAGCGGCTCCGCTGGCAGGCGGACCCGAGATGAGGTCGTCGAGACCACCACCGGGCGGGTCATCTTCAGAAGCCCCTCGGCACCCTGCGTGAGCCCCCAGCCCGAGGGCCCGATCCCGCCGATGGGCGTCGCGGGGTGGGCCGTGGGAATGACGCAGTCGTTGAACGTGACGCAGGTGGCACCGAGGCGGGCCACGAGATCACGATGGCGACCCGGGCGCCGCGTGAACACCGACGCGGCCAGGTGCTGATCGCAGGACCGATGCACCCGGATCGCCTCGGCCTCATCCTCGACCGGTAGCACGGCGATCGCGGGCCCAAAGTGGCGCCCCTCGACCAGCGCCGCGTCGGGCGGGCAATCCACCACCGCGGTGGGTCGCAGACGCCCGTCCTCCCGCCCCGGCACGGCCCGGCCGCCGGCTCCGACCGCCGCCGAGATAAGACCACGGACGCGCTCGGTCGAGCCCGCGTCGATCAGCTCGACCGGCTCGGCGTCCTTGGCGAGCCCCTCGATCTCTCGCACGAATTCGTCGTACGCCGCCCGCGTCACCAGCGCCCGCCGCGGCGCCATGCAGGTCTGCCCGCGATTCAGCGTCAGGGCGAACCAGATCGTCTTGGCCGCCAGCTTCGCGTCGGCGTCGTCGAGCACGATCGCCGAGTCGCGTCCGCTCAGCTCGAGCGACGACGGGACCAGCCGCTTGCCCAGCCGCTCGGCGATCGAGCGCCCCACCTCCGTCGAGCCGGTGAACACCAGATGATCGATCGCGCCCTCGCCTACCAGCCGGGCGCCGGCCTCACGATCGTGGCCCCAGACCTCGAGCGTGCCCGGCGGGAGGCCCTCGCTCGCGAGTTCCAGCAGGCATCGCTGCGCCTCGGGGCAGCGCTCCGAGGGCTTCACGATCACGCGATTGCCGCCGACGAGCGCCGCGATGAGCTGCTGGCCCAGCAGGTTGTACGGGTAGTTCCAGGTCGCGATGATCGCGACCCGCCCCATCGGCGCCCGCTCGATCCGGTGGCGCATGCCCAGCATCCAGATCGGACGCCCGCCCACGCGCCGGGGCGCCAGCACCCGCCGGGCGTGCCGCTCGTGCCAGACGCACGACGCCAGAAGCGGTCCAAGGTCCGACGGCAGCGTCTCGGCTCGGGGCTTGCCGGTCTCGAGCTCGGCCAGCTCGCAGAGCTCCCGCTCCGCGGCCGCCACGTGCCGACGGAACCCGCGCACCCACGCCAGGCGCTCGCGCAATGTCGTGTTGGACCAGGCGGAGTCTGCCACGGCGCGAGTCTAGAGGTCGGACGCGCTCGAAGAGGTCCGAGCCGAGAGCCGCCATAGACTCGCCCGACCCTCTGGAGCCCCCATGCCAAGACGCAACCGGACCTTCTCGAACGGCGCCCCCAGTGTGGGCGTCATCGGCGCCGGGCCCGGCGGGCTCGCAACCGCGATGCTGCTCGCCGCCCGCGGCGCCGACGTCACCGTCTACGAGTCCCAGCCCACCATCGGCGGGCGCACCGCCCGCATCACGCTGCAGGGCCCCGCGGGCGCGTACCACTTCGACCGCGGCCCGACGTTCTTCATGATGCCCTACGTCCTTGAGGAGGTCTTCGAAGCGACCGGCCGAAAGCTGAGCGACCACGCCGAGCT
>JBCAXI010000298.1:0-3926 GCA_038534175.1 Planctomycetota bacterium
ATTCCCGGTTTCTACGACGGCGTGCGACCGATCGAGGACAGCGAGCGCGAGGCGTGGCGCCAGTTGGACGTCGATCCGGCCGCGGCGCTCTCGGGCGTCGGGCTCGGTCCTGAGGCGGACATCGGCGAGGCGGGGTTCAGCTCCGTCGAGCGCGAGTGGTCTCGCCCGACCGCGGAGATCAACGGGCTCTTCGGCGGCTACACCGGGGCTGGCGCCAAGACCGTCATCCCCGCCCACGCCACCGCGAAGGTGAGCTTTCGGCTAGTTGCCGATCAGGAGCCGGACCGGATCCGAGACGCGTTTTTCGCGTGGCTCCAGGAGCGCACGCCGCCTGGCTGCCGATGGGAGCTGACCGACCATGGCGGCGGGTACCCGGCGACCGTGGCAACCGACAGCCCGGTGCTGCAGGCCGCCCGACGCGCGCTGCGATCGGCCTCGGGGGCGGAGGCGGCGCTGATCAAGACCGGCGGGTCCATCCCGGTCGCGGGCCTGCTCAAGTCGGGCCTGGGGCTCGAGACGATCTTCATGGGCTTCGGACTCGAGGACGACCGCGTGCACTCACCCAACGAGAAGTTCGAGCTCGATTGCTTTCGCCTTGGAATCCGCTCGCACGCCAGCCTCATCGATGAGCTTCGCCGGTTCGACGACGCGTAGGCCTCGCTCGCGCTCACCGAAGCCGGTCCGGCGATCAGGCCGCCATGCGCGGCTGGGTGGGCGCCTGAGCGTTGGTGTCTGTCGCGTCGGAGGCCACGGGTGTCTTCGCCGCGGCGGCGGGCCCGTTCTCGATCGGGTCTGGGGTCGTGTCGATGCCCTGGAGGCGATTGTGGTAGTCGATCTGGAGGGTCGCGACGTCGACCTGCAGATCGTGCAGGCCGAGCTCGTTGCGGAGCAGCGCCGCGACCATGTGCAGGTACGCGAGCACGCTGGCCGCGCCGATCACGCCGAGCAGCAGCCAGATGAGCGTGGGGAACGAGGCCATGGCAAGAACATCGTGAGATGAGGGACTCGGGTTGAGCCCGCCCGTAGACTCAAAGGCATGTCGCGCACGTGTCATCGGACCTGGTTCGGCTGGGTGGCGCTCCTGTTCGCGGGGGTCGGCCTGCCCGCCGACCGTTGCTGCGCCCAGGTCACCTCGTCGCTCGCGAACGACACGCCGACCACCGGCGAGGTCGCGGTGGACCTGGCGGCCTTCGGATTCGGTGGCTCGCGAGCGGGCGAGTGGACCGGTCTGCGGCTGACGATCCTCGATCGGGGCGAGCGGCAAAGGACCCTGCTGGTGCGCTGGCATGGGTGGGACCGCGATGGCGACACACCGTTCTACGAGCGGGCGATCGCGTCGAACCCGGGGCAGGCGTTATCGGTCTGGGTGTACGGGCGCCTGCCGTACGACTTCAATGAGGACACGCCGATCGAGGTCACGGTGCACGAGGGCCTCGACGATGCCAGCGCTGCCGACGGCACCGGATACCGCGCGGGCCGCGTGGTGGGTCGTCTGCTGACGTCGCTGAGCGCGAGCGGGGGCCGTGTTGGCCGCCTGACACCGATCCAGCAACGCCGGTACGCGGTGGTGGGCTCGTCGCGCGCGGGTCTCGACGGCTACGCCGCGCGCGCTCCGAATCAGAGCATCGGCACGCCCTGGGCCCCGCTGGGACACGAGCTCACGAGCATCGCCGCGGGCCTCACGCCTCAGCAGTTCCCGGATCGCTGGATGGGCCTGGCCTCGCTCGATGTGATCGTTTGGGAGCGGGGGAACCCGGCGGATCTGTCCGGCGCGCGGGCGCGCGCGCTCCGTCGTTGGATCGAGCGGGGCGGCCGCCTGGTCGTTGTGCTGCCGTCGGCGGGGCAGGAGTGGGGCCAGAGCGTCAACAACCCGCTGCGCGACATTCTCCCGAGGGTCGCGACGCGTCGGATGGAGGGCGTGAGCCTCGAGGCGTTCCGCGGCCTGCTCGTTCCCCGCGCGGGCGCCGGTGATCCGATCAGGCTGCCGAGTCGTTCCGTGGTGCACGCGTTCGATCCGCTCGCCGACGCCGAGCCCAGCGAGGCCGTGCCGCTGCTCAAGGGCGAGAACGGGGACATCGTGGTCGTCCAGCGTCTGCTGGGTGTGGGCGATGTGACGCTGATTGGTTTGAACCTGCGGGCACCGAGCCTGGCGAGCGTGGGCCTGCCCTCGACCGTCTCGTTCTGGAATCGCGTGCTTGGTCGGCGTGGACGGTTCCTGAGTGTCGACGAGTTGGCGAGCATCGATGACCGCTCGACCCAGCAGCTCATGGCCGGCGCGCGCACCGAGGTGTTCTACGACATCGGCATGGGCGATCTGGTCTCGAAGACGGGCCGGGCCGCGGCGGGCCTGCTCGCGGGCGTGGGTCTTGGCGTGGCATACGTCGCGATTGCGGGCCCGATTGGGTTCGCGCTGCTTCGGCGGTTCGACCGCACGCGGCACGCGTGGCTGGCGTTCGTGATCGCCGCCGCCGGGTTCACGGGCGCGGCGTGGGGCACGGCGGCGGCGCTGCGCCCCAAGAGCGTCGAGGGTCGACATCTCACCTTTCTGGACCACGTCTACGGCCAGCCACTCCAGCGCGGGCGCACATGGATGGGCCTGCTGCTGCCTGGCTACGGCGAGGAGGCCATCCGCGTGGGTGATCCCGAGCTGTCGCGGACGCGCGGCGGGGATCGAGCCGGCGCGTGGGATGTCATCGCGCCGTGGGAGCCGCTCGCGACGAGCGCACAGGGCGGCTTCCCAGACGCGCGGGGTTACGCGATCTGGGCCGCCGCGCCGGATTCCATGACGCCGCCGACGCGGGCCACGGTCAAACGTGTGCAGGTGGACTGGGCGGGCGGTCCTCGCTGGTCCATGCCCCGGCCCGCGCAAGAGGGCTCGATCCGACTCCGAGACAGAACCGCCTGGAACCTTGAGGGCATGCTCACCGGCTCGCTCACGCACGGGCTGCCGGCGCCCATGACCGATGTGTCGGTGATTGTCATCGCCGGCCAGCGGACGGTGGGGCGTCTGGGCGGCGCCGAGATCGTGTCCGACGCCCGAGCGTTCAGTTTGAGCGAGTGGGAGCCCGGCGCGGCGCTCGATCTGCCCGAGGCGACCAAGGGGACCAGCAACGTCCAGTCGCTCCTGCGTTCGTTTATGGACGGGCTCACCGATCGTCCGCGAGGCGGATTCGCCGTGGGTGTGACCGACCGAACGCTTGAGAACACGCGTGGGCGCCTGACCGCGCTGGCGCTCTTCGGCCAGCTCACACCGCCGGAGCCCACTGGGGGCGCGAGCGAGTCGATCGTCGCGCTGCGTCGCGCCACACACGGCTGGGACCTCGATCGCTGGATGACACGTCCGTGCCTGATCATCATCGGACGGGTGGAGTCCGAGGGCGAGGACGCCTGCCCGACGCCCGTGCACGTGGGCGACGCGTCCGAGCCCGTGTCGTCGGAGGGTCTCACGATCGTTCGCTGGGTGTACCCGCTCGAGCCGGCGCCGCCGGGGTACCCCGTGAGTTCGTTGCTACCCTCGGGCGCGGACGACGCCGAGATGCGCTCGGACCGCGAGCCGGGGCTCTGACGTGGCGATGATCGAGACGGTCAACCTGACGAAGCGGTATGGGGAGCTTGTCGCCCTCGATCGCCTGAATCTCGCGATCAATGAGGGCGACTGTTTCGGATTCATCGGCCCGAACGGCGCCGGCAAGACCACCACCATCAAGATCCTCGCGACGCTCCTCAAGCCCTCTTCGGGCCAGGCGCAGATCAACGGGTTTACGATCGGCTATCAGAATCGCGACATCCGCCCGCTCATCGGCTACGTGCCCGACTTCATGGGCGCGTATGAGGACATGGTGGTCCACGAGTACCTCGAATTCTTCGCCGCCGCATACAACATCCACGGCGAGAAGCGAAAGCAGGTCGTCAATGACGTCCTCGAG
>JBCAXI010000299.1:0-3881 GCA_038534175.1 Planctomycetota bacterium
CGGCGCGTGCGACGTCTGCCTGATCTCCGACACCGGCATGCTCGGGCGGGGCAAGCCCGCGCCGAGTCGCCCCTTGTTCTCTTCCACGAAGCGTTCGAGGTTGACCGAGCCGGACTCTTCCTCGCCCTCAAGCAGCACGGTGAACCGCACGCCGCCGCAGGGCTCGCCCGTGACGTCCTTCCAGAGGCGCATCGCCTCGAGGAAGCTGGCGACCTGTCCCTTGTCGTCGCACGCGCCGCGCGCGACCACGCGCTCGCTCATCTCGCCCTCGGCGGGCTTGATGACGGGCTCAAACGGCCCCGAGTCCCACAGATCCAGCGGGTCGGGCGGCTGCACGTCGTAGTGCCCGTAGAACAGCACGTGCGGCCCGCGGTAGCCCGGGGCCCCGCCGCTCTCGGCGAGCACGATCGGATGCCCGCGGGCCTCCTCGGTCCCCGTCTCCATCAGCTCGACGTACAGCCCGGATTCACGCAGGTGATCCGCCGCCCACTCGGCCGCCTTGCGGCAGTCGGCGGCGAACGCCCGGTCGGTGCTCACGCTGGGGATACGCAGCCAGTCGCAGACGCGCTGCAAGGCTTGGTCGGATTGCTCAGCGCCACGGCAGAGAACGGCGTCAAGGCTCACGCGATCGCTCCAACGCGACGTTGCATCATGGGACCTTGTCGCCCGCCGTCCATCCTGCGTCGGCAGCCTCGCTGGCTCCCAGTCGACCGGTCCACACGCCGCCGCTGGGCGACCAGGGCGTGGGGTCGGACTTGGACTCGTCCTCGGTCAGCGAGTCGACGTGTCCATCGAAGTACGCCGCGTTGATCGAGCCGTTGTGGCGGTAGGACAGGGCCCGGTTCGTCGTGTCTTCATCGGGCACATCGTTGGGATTGCCGTACGCTCTCGAACCCGAGAACATGGGCGTGGAAGTCGTGAACGAGCCATAGGTCCTCGGCGCGTAGTTTGGGTCAAAGTCAAGGCCTAGTCCTCCACCGCTAAGTGGGCCGTAAAAGCGCGTGCCGTCGGCAATCATGATCTTGTTCGAGGTCTGCGTGCCCACGCGGTCGAGCCTGGGGCGGTAGGAACGTGGCATGGTGATCGGGTCACTGAACACGCTGATGAATTTGAAGAAGAACGGGGGCGTGAACGAGTTACGGCTGATCCAGTCGCGCGCGTCACCACGGTACGCGAACTGCCACGGCATGAGGTAGCTGATCTGCGGGAACGCTTGATCATCGTTGACCTGCTCGAACTGGTCGATGTCGGAAGGAGTGCCGTCGGCTGTGTAGATCTCTTGATTGAACTGCCGGTTCGAGGGGTCGCCGAGCTGCGAGAAGATCTGGAACGTGCGCTGCGCGCGATTGATCGACAGGTTGGCCCCATCGCCGATCGATGGGCTGATCCAGTCGAACGTCGAGGTGGGCGTGGTGGAAGACGTGTCGAACCCATAGAGGTCCGCGGCGTCGCGGCCCTGATTCAGGTTGCCGCCGAAGCCGCTCGTGAACGGGCCGGGGATCGCCTCATCATTCGAGAGCGCGTACTGGATCACTGCTTGCGCCAGCCCGCGCTGCTTCGTCGAGCACACGAGCTGCTGCGCCGTGGATCGGGCGGCACCGAGCGCGGGCAGAAGAATACCGATGAGCAACGCGATGATCGCAATCACGACGAGCAGTTCGATGAGCGTGAAGCCCCGACGGGGGCCGTTGGCTGGGGTAGGAAGGAATGCCACGGAACTCATCTCCTTGAGTCAAACTCGAGTCGATCGGCGATCATCGCTGGTTCATCGCTGGTACAGCGTGGGGCTCTCGGGATTGATAACGTTGACGACGCCGGCGCCCTTGTTGCCGACCGCGTCGTGCGAACCGCGAATCTGCTTGAGCGACTCGATGCCCTTGGCATTGAGGCGCCACTCGCCGTCTTCGAGCCGCACCCCCAATAGGGTGCGTTCGCCGGTCTCGGGGTGCTTGGCGGGAATAACCATGCCACGACGGGACACGTCCACCTCGAACAGCTCACCGGTGTGCACGTCTACGAGATTGATGGTTTGGGCGAGCTCGACTTTCTCGCCGCTCAACGCGTTCCACGCCGCGTACGCCAGCGACGCGATCGCGGCGACGAAGAGCAAGACCTGCCACGGTTTCACCGATCCCATGGAATCCTCCGACTCCTAGGCGTCGCGGTGCGACGCCGCCCCCGGTTGCCAGCGCGTGTCACGAACGCGCGGATGGTATCAGATCCACAAGCACCGCTATCGATCCACGGGCCGAAGGTCGACGGCCGCAGGGTAGTGGTCCGCCGCGTACCCCGGCGGCGGATCGTACGTGCGGAAGTCCACGCCCTCGGGACGCGCGATCGTTCCAAGCACAAACGCCGAGTTCGGCACGACCTCGGCGGCCATCGCTTGGTTCACAAGGATGAAATCGATCGCTCGGCCCGACTCGTGCGTGCGCGCCTCGGGACCACGCGGGCGGCGACGCCACGCGTCCTGATACCCGGACTCGAGGTACGCCTTCACCGAATCTTCATAGAGCTTCGCGTTGAAGTCGCCGAGCACGGCCACGTTGCGATCGGCCCCACCGGCGAACGCCTTGATCATGCCAATGATCGCGTCGGCCTCCGCCTCGCGCCAGTAGTCGTTTCCGCCGCCCGATTTGTGGTGCACGACCAGCAGCGTGAGCTCGTACGGCGCGCCACCGGTGACGGAAGAAGGCACCTCGACCGTCGCCATCAGGGGCGAGCGACGCAGCACGATCCGCTCGCCGGCGTACTTGTTGGGGCGGTCCCTCCACCTCGGCGGGTGCACGCTGCCGGTGTCGTAGTTGTCCCAGACCCTCGCGTCCGTGATCGGGAAGCGAGAGAGCACGGATTGCTCGATGCCGCGCGAGTCGCCCGCCTCCAGCGAGGCGATGTGGTCGTAGCCAAGCCCCTGTAGATGCTCATCGCGGAACGCGCGGAGCACGGACTCGGACTCGATCTCCTGCAACGCGAGGATGTCGGCGTCGAGCGCGCGAATGGCCGCGGCGACCGAGGCGACCTCGGCCTCGGGCTTCTCCCACTCCACGTCGTTCTTCGGGCTGGCCGGATCGTCGACCCCATCGAACAGGTTTTCCACGTTGTACGTCGCCAGGCGGATGGCGTCCGACGCCTTCCGCGGCGCCTCGCGCTCTCCGAATCGGTGCACGCCGAACGTCTCCCCTTGCTCGGTGTCCGAGTCCAGGTCATCGAATACATCGCGATCGACGGTCTGCTGCACGCGAGTCTCGGGCCCAGATTCGTCCTCTGACCCCGCCCCGCCCAGCAGCAGATCGCCGCCGAAGCGCCCACCAATCAGGATGAAAACGATCACGATGATCACCGATGACCAGACCGCTTTCTCGCCCTTGACCTTTGCCATGACGCTCTCCCGTCCTCACGTCCGGCGCCGGTGCGGCCCTGGGCGAGCGGACGCGAACCATAGGTCCGCTCTCACCGCCTCTCGACGCCCTCGGCGCCAACCGCCGAGAGGCCCATGGCGGCGCTGATCACGCCCGGGGCCATGGGCGGAGGCACAACCTCCGAGGCGGGCACGCCGAGCACCGCGGCGGCGGCCGCGAACCCGGCTCGGGCGGCTCCTTCCATCGTCGCCGGCCACCCTGTTTGAACGTAGTCGCCGGCCAAAAGAAGCCCATCCATCCCATTCGTTCCCACGATCGGCGGACGGGCTCGCTCGCCCTCGGGCGTCGCGGCGAAGGTCGCCCGTCGCTCCTTGACGACCCGGCTCCAGACCAATCGGGCGTCTCGAGCGTGGGGCAACCAGGCCGCCACGTCTCGACACACGCGGCGGACGACTTCTTCGGGCGCGAGCGCCGCCCGCCCGCGCGAGGCGCTCATCACCGCGTGCACTCGCCTCCCATCGA
>JBCAXI010000300.1:0-3862 GCA_038534175.1 Planctomycetota bacterium
CTCCAGCACAACGCTCCCGAGGCGTACGGCGTCAATGAACACAGTCAATGGGTTGGCTGGGAACTCCGAAGCGGAGACCAGTCCAATCGGGCCTATGTGTTCTTGATGGACGACGGCAAGACCCTGTTGAGCCAGATCAACGCCGATGCCCCCAGCATCGCGTACGACATCAATCAGCACGGAGTCATCGTCGGAGCCGAAGCGACTCATCCGTGATCTTCAACGCTGGCAACAGAATCCCGGCGTCTTTCATCCGACGTTCAACCCCGGCTGCCTGGGCTGTTCTGGAAGCGATCCACAGAACCCTCAGGCTCCGAACGGCAACGATGGCCTGCCGGGCGACCACCCGTACACCCCGTTCGCCCCAAACGGCGGACGCGGCGGCAACGCCGGAACATTCGAAGGATCGGGAGGCAACGGCGGCGACGGTGGCAATGGCGGACGCGACTACAACACTGACACACCCGATTTGGTCATCGTCGGGCGCGGGGGACATGGCGGACGCGGCGGGCGCGCCGAAGCCCCGGAAGACGCCGGGTCCGGTGGCTTGGGCGGGCAAGGAGGGACCGACCGCGATGGGCGGAACGGGCGCGGACGCACGCCTCTGCTCGATACTCCCTTAGATAACGAAGAGCGTGGGCCGCGTCTTACGCCGCCGACGTCACCCGGATGATCTCGGCCACGCTCGTGAGGCCCTCGCGCACCTTGAGCATGCCGTCGGCCCGGAGGTTGACCATGCCGCGCTCGATGCAGAGGCGCCGGAACTCGCTGACGTTGGGGTTGCGGGCGACGATGTCGCGCGTCTGGTCGTCGATCACCAGCAGCTCGTAGATGCCCACGCGCCCCGCGTACCCGGTGTTGCGGCACTTGTCGCAGCCCTTGGGCTCCCACAGCTCTGTCGCCGGCAGGCCCTGCATCTCGAGGAACTCCTGCATGTCCTCGCTGGGCTCGCCCTGCTCCTTGCAGTTCTTGCACAGACGACGCACGAGACGCTGGGCCAGCACCGCGTTCACCGCGGCGCCCACCAGGAACGGCTCGAGCCCGATGTTCACCAGCCGCGTCACCGAGCTGGGCGCATCGTTCGTGTGCAGCGTCGACAGCACCAGGTGGCCCGTGAGCGCGGCCTGCACCGCGGTGTGCGCCGTCTCGTGGTCGCGGATCTCGCCCAGCATGATCACGTCGGGGTCCTGACGCAGCAGCGCCTTGAGCGCCTTGCCGAACGACATGCCAATCTTCTCGTGCGTCTGCGTCTGCGTGACGCCATCGAGGTGGTACTCGACCGGATCCTCGACCGTGGAGATGTTGAGCTTGTTCTTGTCGAGCTGGCGAAGCGAGGAGTACAGCGTGGTGGTCTTACCTGAGCCGGTCGGGCCGGTCACAAGCACGATCCCGTGCGGGCTCTTGACCTGGTTCGACCAGATCGTGAACGTCTCCTCGCTGAAGCCGAGGTCCTCGAGCTGCACGTTGATGGAGCGCGTGTCGAGGATACGCATGACGGTCTTCTCGCCGTAGCCCGAGGGCAGCGTCGAGACACGCAGGTCGAGCTTGCGCCCCTGCACCTGGCAGCGGATGCGCCCGTCCTGCGGCAGGCGTCGCTCCGAGATGTCCAGGTTCGCCATGATCTTGAGGCGCGACGTGATCGGCGAGCCCATCGACGCGGGCGGGTTCATCATCTCGAAGAGCACGCCGTCGATGCGGAATCGGACCTTGACCCTCTTCTCGGCCGGCTCGATGTGGATGTCGGACGCGCCCTCGCGGACCGCGGTCTGGATGATGTAGTTCACGTAGCGGATGACGGGGCTCTCGCCCGCCTGCTGCTCGAGGTTCACCTCCGTGTCGGAGCCCGACTCGGACACCTCGACGTCGGCCTCCTCAACGTCGCTGAGAATCTCGGAGAGGTCGACGTCCTGCTCTTCCTCGTCGCCGCCGACGAGCTCGAGCGCGCCACGCACGTCGAACGCGGTGACCACGACGACCTTGATCGCGCCCACGCCCAGGCGGTGGCGGATCTCGTCGAGGAGCTGGACGTCGTCCGGATTGGTGCAGCCCACGACGACGCGGGCGCCATCCTGACGCAGCGGGATGACCGAGTGCTCCTTGCAGAACTCGTTGGAGAGCCGCTGGAGCATCTTGCCGTCGAAGCCGCCGTCGAGCCCCTTCTCGAGATCGACGCGCTCGAACGCGAGGCCGGCGTGCTCGGCGACGCCCTGCTGCACGCCCACCTCGTCGGCGCCCTGCTCGATGAGCAGCTCGCTCAGCCGTCGGCCGGGCGACTGCTTGAGCACCTGCAGCGCCGCGGTGAGCTGCTCCTGGCTAATCGCGCCGTCCTTGGCCAGAAACCCATCGAGCGCGACCGGCGCGTCGGCCACATCGGTCTCGTCGGGGTTGTAGATGTCGCTGACGGCCTCGCCGACCGGCGCACCTGCGCTGTCCTTGGGCTTGCCCTTGACCGCCGGGTCCTCGTCCACCGACTTCCGCGCCGCCTCACCAAAGAGATGCTGATTCGCGGGCATCGAGGGCAGCGGCGAGAACGACGACTCGGCCTTGTCCACGCGGTGCGTTTTGTGATCGACCTCGTCCAGCCGCAGACGATCGCGTGACGGGCGCTTGGACGTCCGCTTCCGCTCCGACTTGCCGGCGTCGTCCGACGTCTGGCCCGACTCAGTGGACGCCCCATCTGAGGACGGCGCCTCGGACGCGGAGGACTGGTCGGTCTCGGGTCGGGCGCGCTCTTTGGGCGAGGCGTCCGCGTCGATGCCGAGGTCGCTCAGGATGTCGTCGAGCGTGCGTCGAGCCAAGGGGCCCCACTCCGTCCTCGGGCGTGCGCCCGCGCTTGCGATCCGGCGAGAGAATCAGCCCTCGTCGTCGTCGTCCTTCTGCAGGTTCATCTCGCCCTCGATCGCCTTCTGCTTCATCGTGAGCGTGTGGCGCTCGTCGAGGGTGTCGATCAGCACGACCGAGCGTCCGCCGATGCGCTCGACCGTGAGCGACTCGCTCACCTTGTCGCCGACGCGGACGAGGGCGCCGTCGATGATCGCGACCGGGATGCGCCCGCCCACAACACTCTGCAGCGAGAGCTTGGCGTACTCGGACCGCACCGTGTCGCGGATCCTGGCGATGCGACGCGCCTCGAGCTGTTCGGGCGTGGGCAGGTTCTTCGAGCCGATCGGGTTCACCGGGATCGTCTTGCCCGTGTCCGGATCCTCGACGACGATCGCCGCGGGAATCGAGAACGGGTTCACCGGGAGCTTGTCCTCGGAGATCTGGTACGGGCGCGCGCTGCGATCGAGCTCGCCGATCACACGCTCGTACCGCAGCGCCTCGCTTCGGCGGACCTCGCTCTCGAGCGGGTAGTCCACGATCAGGTCGGTGAGCGCCGCGCCCGAGTCGAGCCCGAAGCGACGCATGCCGTACAGCAGCCCACCCGCGACCACCACCGCGCCGATCGCCAGCACCAGCTGCGTGTTCACGGCCTTTTTCGGCGCCGAGTTCAGGCCGGTCAGCCCAAGGCCGCCGCCATCGCCGCCGATCGAGCCACCGTCGCCGAGGCCCTCATTGATCTCATCGCTCGTCTTTGGAAAGCCACTCACGACTTGGCCTCCTCGCTCTTGGCCTCGCTCTTCTTCGCCGCGGCCTCGTCCTGGAAGTAGATGCTCAGCGTGAACTTCACGTCGAGCTCGCCGTCGTTTCGGCTATCGCGCTTCAGCTCCATGTTCGGCACGCGCGTCACGCGGGGCAGTCGCTCGAGCGACTGCAAGAACTGATAGAACCCCTCGAACTCGCCCGAGGTCTCGATCTCGAGCGGCTGCTCGCGATCGACGCGGGCCTCGAGCCCCCGGCGATGACGTCGGACAAGCCGGTC
>JBCAXI010000301.1:0-3825 GCA_038534175.1 Planctomycetota bacterium
ATGGCGCGCGCGCGGTGGCGATGGGCTCGCAGGGTGTCTTTGTGAACGATCAGAAGGTGTTCGAGAAGCGGGTCATCGGCTTCTCGGCGGGGCGCGATCTGAAGCTCGTGTGCGGGTTCCAGCGTCGGCGTTCGGAGGGCCAGACGCGGGGGCGGATGACGCCGCATCTGATCGTGAACGATCGCGCGCTTTCGGCAGGCCAGGAGGCGTGGCGGTCGCACGTGCTCGAGGATGGCACGGCCACGGCCGTGTTCCTCCGCGATGAAGAGATCGTGCGCGTGGTGGTCTCGCCTTGACCGAGGCGAGTGGTGACTTCAGCGCGTCGGAATTGAAGATCGTGTCGGACCAGCTCGAGGCGTTGCGGGTACGGGCTCCACACCCAATGTGCCGATCGACGATCTCTTGCGGCTCCCTTAGGTAGGGCCCGATTGCCGAAAGTGTGATCAGGCCTCGCCGGTCTCTTGGTAGATCATGATGAGGTGGCCGCAGGTGTCGTCGAACGTCGCCATCTTGCTGCCCGGGCCGTCGGTCGGCGGCATGCGAAACTCGACGCCGAGCCCCGTGAGCCGCTCGTGCTCGGCGTCGAGGTCATCGACCTGGAAGGCGGTGAATGGCAGGCCCTCCTTCATGAGGGCTTCTTTGTAGGCCTTCGTGGGCGGGTGCTCGCCGCTGGGCTCGAGCATGAGCTGGGCGCCGTCGGGGTCCTCGGGCGACACGAGCATCAGCAGCCGGGCGCCCGGGGCGATCTCCTGGTCGAGCTTCTTCACGAAGCCCAGCTTCTCGGTGTAGAAGCGGAGGGCGTGGTCCTGGTCCGAGACGGCGATGCCTTCAAGTCGGATGCGCATGGTCGGAGTCTACCTACTCGTCCGCGTCCGCCAGCACCCGCGTGATGTTGGACTGCATCGCGGCCATCTCATCGCGCGCCAGCCGTTGGCCGGCGGCGCTGAACAACCACATCGCGACCAACACGACAAGGCAGACCGGGATGACCAGCAACGCCCGCGGCGGCGAGCGGACGAGCAACTCCGCCACGCCCCACATCGCGGCGCCGAACGCGATCGTCACCAACGCGAGCGACGTGAGCATGTATCCCGTCCAGATCGCCGGGCTGGGGTTGAACCGCCCGAACGCCTCGGCGCCCACTTCGCCGGTCGAGTCGGCGTCGGACGTCGCGCCCAATGGCTCGCGCACGTCGAGCGTCAGCCAGGGCGACCAGCGGTGCCGGTCGGGCCGCGGGATCGCCAACTGAAAGTGCGTGCCCGCACGGCTCGCGGCGTACGGGCAGTGGCCCGAGTCGATCCAGGCCGACAGCCGATCCGCGGCGGCGCTGGGGGCGTCGTCGATCGACACACTGAAAGTGGGGCCGAGGATGAGCGTCTTCACGCGTGCGTGCCGCCCAGGTGAGCGCTGAGGGGCGGGCTCCTTTCGGCTACGAGCTTACCGGAAGGCGCGCTCGTGACCGGTGGACCTGAGCGCGTGGACGACGGCGGAAAGGGTCCCGTGCTTGTCGCGTCAGTATAGCTCCATCAGACGCGTTTCCTGAGAATTCGATTCTCGAACGGTCGGCTCTCGGCGATCATCGCGGATTCCGGCCAACGCAATTCGGAAGGAGTCCCCGATGAACAAGCGTCTGATCCTCGTCGCGTCCGTGGCCCTCGCGTCCGGCGCCGCCCTAGTGGTCCTCGGCGGCGACCTCGACCCGCCGGCGGGGGCCGTCGCGCCGACGATGAAAACGCTCGCCGATGTCGAGCCGCGGGGCGCGATCCGGAACGACTTCGTCACCATCACGCCCATCGTCATCAACGCGAGCGGGTCGTACTACCTCGCCGAGGACATTCTCTCGCTCCCGAACCAGCACGGCGTCGAGATCACCGCCGACAACGTCACCCTCGATCTCAACGGCTACACGATCCGGGGCAACACCGAGGTCGGCTCGCTCGACGGCGTCCACATTGCCGCCGGGGTCGACAACGTCACCATCCGTAACGGCACGATCCAGTTCTTTGGCGGCGATGGTGTCGGCGGGAGCGCCTCGGGCGACGCGCGCCTCGGCCAGCTGCGTCTGATCTTCAACGCCGATGACGGCGTCGACATCGGTGAGCGCGCGATCGTGACCGATTGCACCGCCATCGATAACGGCGACATCGGGATTCGGACAAGCGAGGGCGCCCGACTGTCTCGCTGCATCGCGGAGAACAACGGCACGTGGGGCGTCCTCGTTGGGTTCTACTCGGAGACCCGCGACTGCCTGGCCAGGGACAACACCACGGGATTCTCGCTCGGTTTCGGCTCCACGGCGCAGAGTTGCGCATCGTCGAACAACACCGGCGCGGGCTTCAGCTTCGCGTTCAACTGCACGGCGCACCAATGCACCGCGTCCTCGAACGGGAGCACGGGGATCTTCGCGCAGCGCGGCATCGTGACCGATTCACTCGTGACGTCCAACGACGGCGCCGGTGTCCTGCTCGCCGACGGCGGGCTGCTGCGCGATTCCGTCGTCCGCAGCAACGGCGTTAACGGTGTCGGCGGCGGCTCCCGCTGCTACATCAGTGGATGCGTGATCACGGGGAACACCGGCGACGGCATTGACCTTGCCGGCGACAACAACGTCGTCATGGGGTGCGATCTTGGATCGAACACCGGCGTGGGCATCCGCGTCCCGGGCGATCAGAACCGTATCAGCGAGAACCACAGCCTGGACACGATCCTCGTCCAGGGCGTGGACAATCTCATCGTGAAGAACTCGGCGACGGTCAGCGCTGCGGTCGGCAACCAGGCCGCGATCAACTCGACGGACCCGGACACGGCGGGGCCTTGGTCGAACTTTACGCCGTAGTGGGGCCGCGGTTCTGATCGGTGACGGAGACGGTTTCGAGTTCGGTGCGCAAGGGTAGTGTGGGTTTAGCGAGCGATCCTGTATATTGCTTCTGCCGGGAATCGAGGGGTTGTCTCATGGCTAGCGGTCCAGATCCCAACGCATACGAAGTCTACAGGAATGGAGTGACAGGCTCTTCGGAGTACGGCTCATCTTCGTACACCGAAGACCGTCCGACATATAAGGTTCAAGAGTATGCGCCATCTGGCCGCTCAAAGCCTCTCAGGCAGCAATGGGCTGATACAAAGACGGCTTGGTTGGAGTGGTGGAAACACCCTATTCGGAATTCGCTGAGTATTGTGTTTGTGACTTTCATTCACCTATTGATCTTTGGTGTGTTCATGGGTGTGTTCATGGTCGCGATCTTCGCGTTTGTCCGGTTTGTGCTCCCAGAAATCATGAAGATGTAGCGGTGGGTGACACTCATAGCGTGTCTTCTGGTTCTTTATGCCACTGGTAGCTTGCTACCAGTGAGTTCATCTCCCGCGCGGAGCACTGGTTGGCAAGCAACCGTGGCACATAAAGGCAGATAGGGCGTCCCGTGCGGCGGCTACGAGCCTACTCAAACGCCCCGCGCACAGTCAGCTCAAACCCATTCATCCCCGCAATATCCGCGGCCGATTTCTTCTCCAACCCACTAAACCGCTCGATGAGCGTCTCCGGCTGATCGCTCGCAAGGGCGCCGAGGAGGCGGAACTTGTGGTTGAGGATGTCGCGGAGGTTGGCGGTGGTGTTGCGGGCGTGCCCGGCGGGGTACATGACTAGGCCGGAGTCGGACTTTGAGCCGTCGTCCTTGGTGATGGTGACGGAGGTGGGGATGCCGTCGGGGTATCGGCGGTCGTAGTCGGGGCCGCCGTGCTCGAAGGTGATCTTGTCCATGAGCGCGCGCGTGCGGGGGTTGTTGATCGCGTCGGCCGAGTAGTCGGCGGGCTCGAGCATGAGCGGCTTCC
>JBCAXI010000302.1:0-3813 GCA_038534175.1 Planctomycetota bacterium
CTGAGCATCGGTCGAACGTGCTGGCGCTTCAAGCCGTACCATCGCCTAGAAGGATACGAGCCCACCCGTGAAGATCATTCTTGCCAATCCCCGCGGCTTCTGCGCCGGCGTTCGCATGGCGATCGATGTGGTCGACCAGTGCATCGACCTGTTCGACGACGACACGATCTACGTCTACCACGAGATCGTGCACAACAAGCACGTCGTGGGCCGATTCCGCGATCGGGGCGTCGTCTTCGTCGATGACGTCGAGGAGGTCCCCGAGGGCTCGATCGTCGTCTTCAGCGCCCACGGCATCAGCCCCGCGGTGCGTCAGGCGGCCGCCGATCGCAACCTCCGCGCGATCGACGCGACCTGCCCGCTGGTGACCAAGGTGCACTCCGAGGCGATCCGCTACGCGCGGCAGGGCTATCAGATCTTGCTCGTCGGGCACGAGAACCACCAGGAGGTGATCGGCACGCGCGGCGAGGCGCCCGACGCGATCCAGGTCGTCGAGTCGCCCGATGACATTTCCAATCTCAAGATCGATGATCCCACTCGGCTGGTCTATCTCACGCAAACCACGCTCTCGACCGACGACGCGGGCGTGATCATCGAAGCGCTCAAGGCGGCGTTCCCCGACCTCAAGGCCCCGCCGTCGGAGGACATCTGCTACGCGACGACGAACCGCCAGCACGCGGTGCGTCAACTGGCGCCGCAGTGCGACCTGACGATCGTCGTCGGCAGCCGAAACAGCTCGAACAGTGTCCGCCTAACCGAGATCTCGGCCAACGTCGGCACGCCCGGCAAGCTGGTTGATGACGTGAGCGAGCTCGATCCGAGCTGGTTTCAGAATGAAGCGGGGTTCGACCAGCCGAATATGCGGGTGATGCTGACCGCCGGCGCGTCGGCGCCCGAGGATCTCGTCGCCACGATCTGCCGCCACCTCGTCGAGCACCACGGCGCCGAGCTTGAGCAATGGGACGTTTTCGACGAGGACGTTGAGTTCGCACTCCCGGGCGCCCTACGACGCGAGATGACCGACCGCGGCATCGATCCGAAGTCGCGTCAGATCCGCGTGACCACGCCGAGCATCACACAAGATGTCTATGGCGCCGTGGCGCTGACCGTCTCCGCATCCTCGCGGAACAACGCGTGAACCACCCCGACGCCCATTTCTTTGCGTTCACTCCAGACACGCTTGCCGCCTGGCTGGGTGAGCGACGTCAGCCGCGATTCCGCGCCGACCAGATCCTGGACTGGGTCTACGCCAAGGGCGTGATCGACCCGGCGCAGATGTCCAACCTCCCCGCCGTCCTGCGCGAGACGCTCGCGGAGGAGATGGCCTTCGAGTCCGGCGTGACGCTGCAGCACCAGGCCGCGACCGACGGCACGCAGAAGCTGCTCGTGCAATGGTCCGACGGCGCCGAGGACGCCAACCCGCTCGCGGTGCTCAATGAAGACCCGGCGCGCCAGACCGAGTGCGTCATGATCCCCACGCCCTCGCGCAAGACCGCGTGCATCTCAAGCCAGGTCGGCTGTCCGGTCGGCTGCCGGTTCTGCGCCTCGGGCCTGGGCGGGCTCGACGGGAATCTCTCGGCCGGACGCATCGTCGAGCAGGTCTGGCGCCTGGGGCAACTGCCGGACGTTGAGCGCATCAGCCACGTCGTGTTCATGGGCATGGGCGAGCCGCTGGCGAATTTCGCCGCGGTTGAGCACGCGATTCGCACCATCGCGGCGCCTTGGGGGCTCGGCATCTCCGCCCGGCGCATCACGGTCTCGACGGTCGGGCTCCCGCAGGCGATCGAGCGGCTCGCAGAGCGGATGGAGCTGCCTGTCACGCTCGCGCTCTCGCTGCACGCGCCCAACGACACGATCCGTCGAGAGCTGATCCCCTGGGCTGAGTACACGACCATCGATGAGCTCTTGGATGCTTGTGATCGGTGGTTCAAAAAGACCGGACGCGAGATCACGCTCGAGTACATCCTGCTCCGCGGCGTGAACGATCAGGCCGAGCACGCACGCGAGCTGGCGGGCGTCGCCAAGCAGCTCCGAGCCAATGTCAACCTCATCCGCTACAACGAGGTGGACGCCACGCCATTCAATCGCCCCCAGGATGACGACGTGCATCGCTTCCAGGCGGTCCTTAAGGACCGCGGCGTGAACACGCACATCCGCGCGTCGCGCGGCCGCGACATCGCCGCGGCCTGCGGGCAGCTGCGTCACGAGGCCGCGGGAGCGTGAGCATGGTCCTTGCGGACTGGATGACCACGTTCCGTCCGTTCGGCTGGATGCATCTGCTGGCCGTGATCGTGTGCGGCTCGATCATGGTCGGCGCGATGACGCTCGGTCGTCGTTGGCGATCCAGGCCCGAGACCGTGCCGACCGAGCGGCGCTTCCGTTGGATCGTCGCGCTGATGATGCTCGCGTTTCAGGGTGGTCAACAGTCGTACCTGCTGCTTCCGACGAACTTCGACTGGCGGGTCTCGCTGCCGCTGCACGTGTGCGACCTGATCGCGTGGACGACGCCGATCGCGCTGGTCACGCAGTGGCGCCCGCTGCGGGCGATGCTGTACTTCTGGGGCATCGGGCTATCGACGCAGGCGTTCTTCACGCCGATCCTGCTCACCGGGCCGGCGGGCGCACACTTCTGGTTCTTCTGGATCGGGCACCTGCTCATCGTCGGCGGCGCACTCTATGACGTGTTCGTGCTCGGCTTCCGCCCGCGACTGGTCGACTTTCTCATCGGCACGGGCGTCTCGCTGGCGTACGTCGGCCTCATGGTCGGCGTGAACATCGCGCTCGGGGAGCACGACACCAACTACGGCTTTGTGGCCAACACCAAGCCGGACAACCCGACGATCATCGACCAGTTGGGTCCGTGGCCCTTGCGGGTGCTGTGGCTGACACTGATCGGCGCGTCCGGATTCGCGATGATCTGGCTGGTCTGGCCGCTGCTCGATCGCCTGCGCGGTCGATCCGTAGACTCCGCGTCCTGATGGTTCTGCTGAGTCTTCTGCTAATTCCGATTGGTCTGCTGCTCGCCGCACCGGTGTGTTGGGTGATGCTGCAGCTGGGCCGACGGACGGGCGCGATGGACACCAGCGCGATGCCGGGACAGCAGAAGCTGAGCACGCGGGCCGTGCCGAACACCGGCGGCGTGGGCATCTTCCTGGCGATCGCGGCACCGCTGGCCGTGGCGTTGCTCGGTGCGCACCTGATCGACCCGGACGCGGGTTGGCTCCCAGAGCAGATCCGAGCGGCGCTCCCCGGCGTGCGCAACGAGTCGACCACGGCGATCGTCTTCCTACTCGCGCTGGCCGCGTTGCACGCGCTCGGGCTGCTCGACGATCGGCGCCCGCTCGGGCCGATGCTCAAACTCGCGATCATGCTGGGCGTCGCGGCGGCGCCCCCGCTGCTGACCGACACTCGGCTGCTGACCATGCTCGACCCCCTCGCGGGCGGCACGTGGGCGTCCTTCGCGCTGACCACGCTCTGGATCGCGGTGGTCGCCAACGCGTTCAACTTCATGGACAACATGGACGGCCTCGCCGCGACCACCGCGGCGACCGCGGGCGCGGGGTTCCTCGCCGCGACGCTGCTCAACGGGCAGTGGTTCGTCGCGGGCATGCTGGCGCTTGTGGTCGGCGCTTGCGTCGGATTCCTGCTGTTCAATCTGCCCCCCGCCAAGATGTACATGGGCGACGCGGGCTCGCTCGTGCTGGGCTACGCGCTCGGATTTCTGACTGTGCGCACGACGTACTACATCGAGCCGGGCTTCGTGGGCCCGACGGGCGCGCATCCGATCGGCGGCGGGTGGTACGGCGTCCTGAT
>JBCAXI010000303.1:0-3792 GCA_038534175.1 Planctomycetota bacterium
CGGAGCGTGGTCTTGCCGTCGAAGAGGCGCTCGCCCGCGAAGCCGGCGCGCTCGAGCGTGCGGGAGGCGGCTTGGGTCATCGAGTCCATCTCGATCTGGAGCGCCTCGCGCTCGGCGTCGGAGAGGGCGCCGGTGTTGGCCGCGGCGACGGCGAGGGCCTTGGCGTCGGAGACCATGGAGGCGGCCTCGGCGAGGGCCGCGTCGGCGGTGTTGGCGACGGCATCGGTGCGGTGGGAGGCGCGGGTCTCGGCCTCGAGGGCCGCGAGCACGGCGCGGAGCTGCTCGGATGAGATGAGGCCCGCGGGATCGTCGGCGGCGCGGTTGATGCGGAGGCCGGTCGCGAGACGGTTGGTCGCTTGAGCGCGCCCGGCCTGGGCGTTGGCGTGGCTCCGGAGGGTGCCGAGCGGCGAGGTGTTCGGGTTGAGGGGTTGCATGTTGGTCCCCCTTTCGGCGCCGACGCGGCGCGGGGTGAGCTATCCGACAGCGTGCGATTCGAGCGGTCGGATGGCGCGGCGTGCGTGTGACCGCTCGGCCACGTGTGGGCGGCGGGGCGGGCGCAGGCGTGCAGGATTCTCTGGGCACCCGCGCGGCGGGGGCGATAACCGCCGGACGCGAGGCGAGGCCCTAGGTCGAGTCGGTCGGGCGTTTGGAATTGCTCTTGACGGCCTTGGCGTCGGCGACGTCGGCCTGGGCGAGGGCACGTCGGAGATCGCTGATCTCGGCGAGGGTGCGCTCGAGCTTGGTCTCGAGATTCTGGAGCTTCTCGGTGACGCCACCGCGTCCGCCGCGACGCAGGATGGCGGCGGCGGCCTGCTCCTTCTGGGCCTCGTCCATGCCGCTGAGCACGACGCCGATGAAGAGGTTGAGGATGATGAAGGTCGCGGTGATCACGAACGAGATGAAGTAGATCGTCGCGATGATCGGCTGGGCCTTGGGCTCGCGGATGCGGTCCTGCATGCCCTTGAGCAGGACGTCTCGCTCGTAGTCGTAGTTGTAGACGTCCGAGCCTCGCATCTGGATGTACCAGACGTCGGTCCAGTCTTCCTGGGTGACGACGCGGAAGAGCGCGAGCATCGCGTCGTGCACCGTGCCGAAGTAGACGGGGTCGTTCTTGCCAAAGAGCACCACACCGACCACGGCGTAGACGTAGAAGTGCAGAAAGAGCAGCAGCCCGACGTAGCCGATGGAGGGGATCGAGCGGATCAGGGCGGTGACCATGACCTGCAGTCGGGGGATCGCGCTGAAGAGGCGCAGCGCGCGGAGCACGCGCGCGAGCCGGAGCACGGCGCCGAACTCGCGCCCGAACGGAATCAGGCAGATGACCACGACGATGAAGTCGAAGACGTTCCAGCCGTTGAGGAAGAACCGCCAGGGGCGCCAGCCGTGGGCGGCCATGCGGATGACGAGCTCGACGACGAAGACGCCGATGATGATCGAATCGAGGAGACTGAGCAGGTGGCCGTACTGCTCGTTGATGTCCTTGTAGGTCTGGACGCCCACGAGAATGCTGGCGAGGACGATGACGCCGGTCATGGTGTTGTTGAACCACCGCGCGTTGGCGATGCGCTCGAAGGGCCTGGCCCACTCGGCGAGAGGGGCTTCGCGTTGCGTCTGGCGGTCTGCGGGCATGCGGGGTGAGGATACCTCCGGCCCCCGCGCGGCGCAGAGGGCTCGCGGCGGGGCGGTCAGGGGCGCTCGGCCGGAGGGGCCGGGCGGGAGGCGGGTAATGGGGGTGGGTGTCGGCTCGCTAGACTCGCGCGTCGTTGGTGAGGCATCCTCTATCGGGGTGCGAGATGGGGTGCGGTTCTTGGGGGCGGTTCGATCGGTTGATCGACGATGGGCATGGCATGAGCGAGTTGCAGGAGTGGACGACGCCGGCGGGATGGGTCGCGCAGCCGATCTCGGCGGCGGCGGAGGGGCGCTCGAGCGGGCTGTCGGTGTGTCTGTTGGTGCGTGATGGGTCAGCCGAGGACGGCGCGCCGCGGCTGATGGACCTGCGAGACGAGGCGGACGCGCGGGTGCTGCTGGGCTGCCTGACCGACGCGAGCGGGACCGTGCACGCGTGGCTGCGGATCGCCTCGCAGGACGCGGCACGGCTGGTGCGCACGCTGCGGGCGGGCGCGTCGAGCCTGAACAACCGGCTGATCGACGAGCGATGGGCGCGCTCGTGCGCGGCGATGGGCGAGGTGGCGCCGGGGGAGCTGATCCGCACGGGGCACGAGGACGCGCCGGCGGCGCCGATGGCGCTCACGGGCGATGGGCGGCTCGAGGTGCTGGCGCTCGAGGGCGCGGGACTGTCGCTGTGCACGGACGACGCGGTGTTGCGAGCGGCTGGCTTGGGTGAGTACGGCGCGACGCTGCATCGATACCTCTGGACCGGCGCGGGTGAGTCGCCCCGCTTCGTCGCGATGAGCGATGGCGCGCCCATGGGTGAGGGGTGCGTCGGCGTCGAGGAGGTGCTGGGCGATCGGTCGCTGGTGCTGGCGGGTGGACGGCTGCGCGTGACGCGGCTCGGATCGCTCGAGTATGAGGCGTTCGCCGATGCGCTGGGCGGGGCGCCCGCGCCCGGGATCCGCTCAGGCCGGACGGCGCTCGGGCTGACGGGCCTTTGGGGCGAGCCGGGGGGCGCGGGCGGGCACGCGGGTGGCGGCGACACCGGTGCAGAGGGCGAAGACGAGGCGTCGAGCGGCTGGCTCTTCCAGACCCGGCGGGGCAAGTGGGGCCGACTGATTGAGATGCTGCATCTGAAGCTGCGCCTGTTCGCCGACGCGATCGACGCGGTGGAATCGGCGACGCGTTTGGCGCGGCGGCCGATGCTCAACGTGGAGCCGTCGCTGTTCTCGGTAGGGCTGGCGGGTCCGGGCGCGGCGCTCCCGAGGCTCTGGTCGGCGCGGGTGTCACTGACGGGCGCTGGCGGCGCGGTCGAGCTGCCGATGGCCGAGGCGGATGAGCGGGTCTTCGTGCTGGCGCACGACTCGGCTGACGCGGGGGGGGGCGGGCCGACGGTCTACCTGCCCGACGGCGGGCTGGCGACGCGCGGGCGGGGCGACCTGCGCCTGCGCGAGATCGTGACCGAGGACGCCACGCCGGGCCACGACGTGGGCGAGCTGATCGTCGAGGGCACCTTTGTGACGGGCGAGGCGGTCGATCCGTCGCCGAACGATCTTCTGGCGGTGCACGCGAGCTTGGGCGAGCGATCGATGACCCTGCGCGGGCGGCTTGAGGAGGACGCGTCGCTGGCGGCGGGCGAGTGGCGATTCCGCTCGCTGCGGACACCGATGGGCTCGGCGGATCGCGGGGCGGTTCGATCGGCGTGCGGGGCGCCGTTGCGGGGCGTGCGGTTTGAGTTGCTGCCTCGCCTGACCTCGCCGCGCGATCTGTATGGGCTGATGGTGCTGGGCGTTCGGACGCTGCTGGTGGATCGCGACACGACGTTGGCGAAGGCGGTGGACGAGTTGTTGAGTCTGGCGCGGCAGGTGGGGGTGGAGCACGAGGAGAGCGTGCCGCTGAGCGAGCGGATCCAGGCGATCTTCGAGCGTGACGAGCGGTGGATGCTCTCGCTGGGGCCGCAACGCTTGTCGGTGGACACGGTGGAGGCGCGTTCGGCGTTGGATCTGGTGCCTCGGGCGTTGTGGTACGACACGCTGGGATTGCTGGTGCGTATGGCGCCGGGATGGGGTCCGGACAGCTTTGTCGCGGATCTGGGCGACGCCTCGCCGGCGGCGCCGCACCTGATTTATGAGCCGGTGCGGGGGGCGATGCGTTCGCTCTTGCTGCGGAGCCGGAGCCCAT
>JBCAXI010000304.1:0-3781 GCA_038534175.1 Planctomycetota bacterium
TCCCGACTGGAGGAGGCCTTCTTGACGGTTCGCGGTGTTCGGGTCCGTGTTTGGGATGGGGTGTGTCGGGGTTGTCGAACGGCGGTCGCGAGCCGGTGATCGCAGAAGGACGCGCATGGCGATCGATATACTCGACGATCGGCCCGGTTCGGGCCTGTGGGCTTGGCGTTCGGGGGCTCGGATGACGGGCTGGGATGGGTCGGAGAGGCTGCACGGTGCGTGATCGCCGGCGGGACAGGCTCGTGGGTGAGGCGCCGTCGGAAGCGGCGGTCCTGAAAGAGGTGCTGGTGGCATGACGGCGCTCGACGACGACACGGTGCGGCTGGTGGTCTCGACGGCGAACCGTCTGCGGTTGGTGCAGGCGGACCTGGCCGATCAGGCACCCGAGGTGCGGCAGGAGCACCTGCTCGACGAGATCGAGCGGGCGCTGGGCTCGCTGCGTCCGGAGGAGCGGCCGGCGTTTCTCGACGAGTTGCAGGGGCGCTTTCCGACGTGGGAGGCCTGGGGCCCGGGCTCGCAGCAGTCCGACGGGGAGAAGGGGCGATCGGACTCCGATGAGCGCGAGCTCAACGACGCGGCGTTTTTGACCGAGCGGTTGGTCTCGCTGGCGGGCGGGATGGGCCTGGAGCAGCGTCGAAAGGTCGCGGACCGTCTGGCGGAGGTGGGCATCGTCGCGGAGGGCCGCGGCGAGCTGCCGGATCGCGCGACGGGCGCCCTGAAGGCGGCGGTGAAGATCGACGAGTCGTCGACGCTGGACGCGTCGCGCGTGGTGGAGGCGCTGCGGCTGTACGTGGAGCTGGGCAAGAGCCTGGACACGGTGGTGTGGGGCGCTTGGAAGCAGGTGGCGCCGCGATCGTCGATCCGGGGGCAGGGCGAGCTGATGGAGCACCTCAAGCCGTACTTGCTAGGCGACGAGGACGCGGGGCGCGGGGACCTGATGACGAAGATCGAGCGTCTGCGTCAGATCGTGGCGGCGTTGGTCGCGGCGATTCCGCAGACGGGGCGCCAGTTCGCCCAGCGTCACTACGAGCGGTACGCCCCCGAGCACATCGAGGGCTGGTCGAAGGGCGAGAAGAAGACGCTCGAATCCAGCGGCGTGGCGGCGTGGCGGAAGTACAAGGAGGTCTTCGGTTCCACGGACCAGGCGACCATGGAGCAGGAGATTCTCGATCTCATCGGGATGTACGCGCAGAAGCTGGTCAAGGGTCTAGAGAGCTAGTTTCTATGTTGGACGCGGCGTGGGGGACCGGATGGACCCGCACGCGGACGAGAAGGCTTGGAGGGTGTGGGCGAGGGGCCGTGCGTGTCGCACTTTGGCGAGGTTCATTGGCATGAGGGCGTGTTCCTTCAGCCGCACCACCTGCAGACGATGCAGCGTGGTCTGCTGGCGCGGATCGCGGGGGAGCGTCGCGCGGGCTTTGGCTATCCGTACGGCGTCGTCGAGACACGGCTCACGCCCGAGTCGCTGGAGAATCTGGTGGTTCGGTTCGACGGGCTCAAGGCGGTGATGCCGTCGGGCGCGTTGGTCGACTATCCCGAGGGCGCCGAGCTGCCCCCGCTGGAATTCAAGGACCGCTTTGAGGGCTCGACGAGCAACATCACGGTGCTACTGGGCGTGCCCGTGTGGTACCCGAGCCGCGCGAACACGATCGAGCTGGGCAGCGAGGACACGCGGGCCAAGCGGATGTGGCGGGTCGCCGAGGCGGAGATCCACGACGAGAACACGGGCGAGAACCCGTGGACCCTGCCGATCCGTCGGGCGAACGCGCGGCTGCTATTCGACGACGACGACCAGACGGACATGGAGACGATCCCGCTGATGCGGATCGCGCGGGCCTCGGGCGAGGACGGGCCAACGCCGCGGGTGGACACGCGCTTCGCGCCGCCGAGCCTGCTCTTGCGTGGCAGCGCGGTGCTGCGTGAGCAGTTCCGCGATCTGGCGGCGGCGGTGGAGGCGGCGCGGCGCGAGCTGGTGGTGCTGATGACTCGTGGTGGCTTCAACATGGAGCAGCTGCGCGGCGACCAGCTGGCGCGGATGCTCAAGCTGCGCACGCTGAATCGGTACGCGGGCACGATGCCGACGATGGTGGAGTCGCCCGGCACGACGCCGCTGGAGGCCTACCTGTGCATGCGCGAGCTGCTGGGCGAGCTGGCCGGGCTGGATCCCGCGACGGATCCGTTCCAGGCGCCGGCGTACGACCACGATCGCCCGGGGGCGGTGTTCTTCGAGCTCACGGACAAGATCCGGTCGCTGCTGGGCGCGGGCGACGCGGAGACGTATCTGCGGCTCAAGTTCGCCAAGGACGGCCCGATCTACACCGCGTCGATGTCGGACGAGCACCTGGAGAAGCCCAGCGAGTACTTCCTCGGCATCAAGGGCAAGGAAGATCCGCAGCGTCTGGCGGAGATGGTCGAGGACGCCGACGGGTTCAAGTTCACCGTGAAGACGATGTGGCAGGCGCGCGTGTTCGGCGTCAAGCTGGAGTGGGAGCGGATGCCCCCGGTGAGCCTGCCCGCCGAGGCGGGCTTGCAGTACTTCCGCCTGAAGCGAGCGGACAGCAAGCGGATGTGGGATCGGATCTCGGAGGAGCGCGAGGTCGCGGTGTGGTGGCCCGAGGCCGAGGCGTCGGACTACGAGGTGACGCTATTCATGACGGTGTAGACAGAGTCGGCCCGCGTGGCCTCATTGGGGATGCCCGCTGAGGGACGTCTGGTTAGGGAAGCCCAATGGCACCAGTCCAACGGCGCCGGTGCAATTGGGCCAGCCCGGTTGGATGAGGCCTGGTTTGATCGGCGCAACGGCGCGTGGTGGCTTGGGTTTGAAGCGTTGGAAAGGGTGGCGTTGGTATGTCGCTGGTACTGATCGAACTCTGTGAGCCTTTGTTCCAATACGTGTGCCGGCTAAACCGGTCGGCGCGCTCGGCGGCGACGATCGGGCCGGCGGCGGTGCGCGCCGATCTCGACCAGGTGTTCTCCGAGATAGACGAGACGGCCTCGGCGCGTCCGGAGCTGAAGGCGCAGTTCAAGAAGATCCAGATGCCGCTGATCTTCTTCGCGGACTACATGATCAAGTCGAGCGAGCTGAAGATGGCGCGCGACTGGGAGGAGATGCAGCGCGACTTCGGCGAGCACGCGGGCGACGAGAAGTTCTTTGACTTGCTCGAGGATGACCTCGCGGCCGCGGAGCGCGGCGACGCGGACGCGCAGGACCGGCTCGTCGTCTACTACCAGTGCATCGGCCTGGGGTTCCAGGGCTTCCACGAGGGGCAGACGGAGAAGCTGCGATCCCTGATGGAGCAGATGGGCGCGATCCTCCGCAAGCAGGACCTGGTGGACCTGTCGGACAAGTCGCTGGTGTGCTCCGAGGCGTACGAGAACATCGACACGTCGGACCTGATCGAGCCGCCCGCAAAGAAGATGGTGGGCGTGACGCTGGCGGTGGTTGGCCTGGTGCTCGCGCTGTTCGTGACGAACATCGCGTTGTTCCTGACGGGGCGCGGCCAGCTCGACGACGCGTTGGAGCGGATCGTGCAGAACGACCCGGTCGGCGACGACGCGCCGGCGCGGGCCGAGGACGCGGACGACGCGGACGCGGATGGTGGATCATCGGGTGAGACCAGCGGGGAGGACGCGTAATGGGGGGCAAGAAAAACATCGGCGTGCTGATCGGCGTGGGGGTGGCGGCGCTGCTGCTGCTCGGGCTGCTGGTTTATCTGTTCTTGCAGAGTTGGGTGGTCGGGCTGATCTTCCTGGGCTGCCTGATCGTGTTGTTGGTGGTGGC
>JBCAXI010000305.1:0-3778 GCA_038534175.1 Planctomycetota bacterium
CATCACGATCGAGGACGGCCCGATGCCCGGACAGGTGTTGGTGCGATGCGATCTTGAGATCTCGAACGAGTCGACGCAGACGAACACGTTCCAGTTCTTCAACCTCGCCGACTTTGACGTGTCGCAGACCGTGCTCGATGACATCGTGGAGGTGACCGACACCGGCGCCACGCTGGCGACGTTTCAGGACGCGGCGGGCTTCGCGCAGCATCTGGGGGTGGACGCGACACGCTGGCAGGTGGGCAACGCGACAACCGTGCGCAACGCCGTCAGCTCGGGCGCGTTCGATCTGAGCAACGACGTTGGCCCGTTCACGGGCGATGCGGCGTCGGCGATGCAGTGGACCGTGACGCTCGCTCCGGGCGAGACCACAACGATCTCGTCGGCGATCTCGCTGAACGTGGCGATCACGGCTGATCCGTGTCCCTCGATCGCGGACATCACCGCGACGGGCGGGTGCACGCCCGGCACCGGCGACGGCGTGGTCGATCTCTCGGACTTCTCGTGCTATCTGACGTTGTGGTCGACCTCCTCGCCCCTTGCGGACATCACCGCGACGGGCAGCTGCGTGCCCGGCTCGGGCGGCGACGGCGTCGATCTCTCCGATTTCTCGTGCTATCTCAGCCTGTGGTCGGGCGGGTGCGACGGGGATCCCACGACGCCGATCTGAATCGAACGATTTATCGCGGTCGGGCGTCGCGCTGGGCGCGGAGCATGAGGTAGGGCACGGCGACCACGAGGAGTGCGGCCGCGGCCAGGCCGGCGAGGGCGCTGGACGCGCCGATCCACCACGGCGCGGCGTCTTGCATGAGCGCGATCGCGCCCGGGCTCGCCAGCGCGATCGCGACCAGGAACGCCCAGAACAGCACCAGCACGCCGCTCTTGCTGCGCATCCAGCGTGCGATCGCGGGCGCCCACGGCGTGGATTCGGTGGAGGCCGGCGCGAGTGGGACCACGGGCGCGGCGCCCGCGGTCGCGACGGCGCGGTGCTCGAGCATGTAGCGGTAGTAGTCGGCAGTCTCTTCGGCGGTTCGGCGCCATGTGAAGCCCCTGGCTCGGTCGATCGCGGCGTGGCGCAGTGTGTCGCGGGCGTCCTCGGATCGCGCAAGCGTTGCGAGGCCGTCGGCGATGGACTCGGGGATGTTGGGGCTCGCGTAGAGGCCCGCGTCGGCGACGACCTCCGGGAGCGAGCTGGTGCCGCTGACAAGCACGGGGCATCCGGCGGCCATGGACTCGAGCGGCGGGAGGCCGAAGCCCTCATAGAGCGGCACGTACACGCTGAACGCTGCGCCCGCATAGAGCCCGGCGAGCACGCGGTCGTTCACGTCGGTGATCACGCGGACCGCGCTTGGTGGGAGATCGGCGCGGGCGGCCCACTCGGTGAGTGTGCCGGCGTAGCCGGTCGAGCAGACGGCGGCGAGCGTCATGCCGTTGATACGGCCCGCGTGGTACGCGGTGGCGAAGGCGCTGAGCAGCGTGTCGATGTTCTTGCGCGGGTCGGCCTGGCAGAGCGCGACGAGATAGGCGTCTTGCTCGAGCTCGAGCGAGGCGCGGAGGTTGGCCGCCCAAGCCGCGTCCGCGGCGTGGTACATATCGCTGGCGGCCTCGGCGATGACGCACACCTGCGGACGCTCGATCTCGAGAAACTCGTGGAGGTCGCGACGCGTGGAGTCCGAGACGCACAGAGCGTGATCGCGATCGGTCAGGATGCTGTCGAGCGCCTTTCTGATCGCGGGCACGACCGTGGGATTCGGGTGCAGCTCGGGGAACTTGAGGTGCAGGCAGTCGTGCACCGTGATGAGGCGAGGGCAATCGCCGGTGAGCTCGAGCCCGGGGAGCGGGCCGACGGGCGTGTGGTAGACATCCCACGGCAGTGCGCCGTGCGGATCGAAGTGCTCGAGTCGCGTGCCGAACCGCGGCTCGAGATCGATCTGCTCGATGATGTCGGCGCGGGCGTCCTCGCGATCGACGCCGTGCTGGTGGCGCTTGCTGGAGACGATCGGGACAACCTCGACGCCCGCGACGCCTGTGAGCTCGACGGCGAGCTCACGCGTGTAGCGCGAGATGCCGCTATGGCGTGTGGCGCGATCGGTCAATCGGTTGACGTCGAGCCCAACTCGGGTGGGGGCCCGTGTGCCGGCGCGGCGGTCGGCGGTGTTGGACATGGGCCTCACCGCCCCGACTCGCGCAGCACGTCGCTCTGCACGCGTAGCAACATGTAGGGCACAAAGAGCGCGAGCAGCGACGCCGCGGCGATGGCGGCGGCGGCGATCGGGATCGCGATCCACCACGAGATCAGACCCGAGTACGCCACGGCGAGCACGGGCGCGACGACCGCGAAGGCGACCAGCGCCGCCCAGGAGAGCACGACCGCGCCGCTGCGTGTGCCCAGCCATCGCAGCACCGGCGCGGCCCAGTCTGCGGGCGCGGGCGGCGGGGCGGGCGGAGTGATGGACGCGGGCGTGGGCGGCGCCGCGAGCTGCGCGTTCGGCTGGGACGCGCGCTGCGGCTTCGGCTGGGTGCGCGTCAGCGTGGTGTAGCGTCCCTTGTTGCGACCCTCGACGAGGTGCTGCAGGTTGTCCAGCGCGGCGTCGAGCGTGGGCGGATGGCTGGTCGTCAGCTCGAGCCGTAGCTCGGCCTCGGCGATCAGATCCTCAACGAACTCGCGCGGTCCGCGCTGCTCGCCACGGGTCGACGCATCGGTCGGAGTGGACTCGGATCGGTAGTACACCTCTTGGTCGAGCCAGCCGATGAACGTCTCGAAGCGCATGCGCTGGGCATTGGTCAGGCCGCCGCTGCGGGCGGCGTGGAGGGCGCGGCGGAGCGCCCGTGGCAGGTCGCGCGCCTCGGTCGCGTGCTCGGTCACGCCGCTGGCGGCGATCGGGTTCGGCGCCATCGTCACGACGGGCTTGTTCGACGCCAGGGCGGGGAAGGCGACCTTGGTGTTGAAGCACGCGACGACGTCGGCGGCCTGGACGAGCTGGTGGAGATCGCCCGTCGCGAGCACCGTGTCGTAGGCCAATCGCGTGGCGTCGATCGCGCGGCAGCTCGGGTGCGGCTTGACGATCAGCGTGCCGCCGAGCTCGCGCACCTCGCGGGCGATCGCCGCGATGCCTTGCTCGGGTGTGGGCCAGATGGGCTGATCGAGCTGGCCCTGCGGATGGTTGCGTTGTTCCCACGCGGTCCAGAGGACGTTGTCCATCGGGAGGAAGACCCAGGGTCGGGGCTTGTCGGCGAGCTCGGGCAGCGGGTCGGTGGTGTCGGCTTCTTCGCGCCGGAAGCCGTAGGGATCCTCGGCGAGCGAGGCCGCGAGGCGGGCGCCCGCGGCGCGCCAGGCCGATTGCTCGGCGTCATCGGCGAGCGAGGCGGCGGGCCACTCCTGCCAGATGCGCGACTCGCGGAACATGCCATCGGGCTCGACCCAGACGCCATCGATTGGGGAGCGCTCGACGAACCGCACGACGCGTCCCTCGCTGAGGCCCTTGAGGCGGGTGAGCGCGTTGATGTGCTCGATTTTGTTGGTCGTCATGACGACGGCCGGGCGGAGCGTGTGGAACGCGGTGTCGATGAAGTGCGCGAGGCGGCAGGCGCCCTCGCGCAGCAGCTCGGCCTTGGTGTGGTGATCGTCGCAGCGGACCCGGTCCCACTCGATGAGGCGTTTGATTTGCGCGGGGCTGACCCAGTCGAACGATTCGCGGGCGCCGGCGGGGTCGAGAGGCGCCATCTTCTTCTGGATGCGCGAGAGGTACGCGGGGAGGCAGAAAGTGTGCCCGTCGGG
>JBCAXI010000306.1:0-3776 GCA_038534175.1 Planctomycetota bacterium
CATCCTCGCTCGCGGCGTGTTACCAGTGCGCGGGGCTGCACCTGCACGCGGATCTGCAGACGCTCACCCACCAGCGTGTTCTCGAGTGCGCGTTATCTGGAGGGTTGATCGGTGCGCGGTTCAATCTCTCGGGTCTTGTTGTGGCCGATTTGCTCGCGGCGCATCAGATCATGGAAGCAAACGCGTCGGTGGCGGACCCGGATGAGGATCCGATCGGTTACGACCCCGACCCGCACTCTGAGGCGTCGCGATTGTGGTCGGTGTACGAGTCGATGGGGATGCAGACGCCCTCGCGATTCCGCATCCACCCGAGCGTGCACAATCCGGTCGAAGCGTCCAATTGTTCGGCGTTCGAGCGATTGGACGCCACGCGGCTGCTCGATCCGATCGCGGAGGGGACGTTCGACTCGCCCGAGACGCTCGAGGCGTTGTGCCTGCGGGCGAGGGACGATGACGACTGGCGGCGTGAGCGCATCGCCACGATGCGCGAGCGCGTGCGGCGGGGATACTCGTATCACGCGTTCGCGAGTGAGATGCTCTCGCATGTGGCGCGGGCGACGTCGGCCTCGTTGGATCGCTCAGCGGTGTAGGACTGCGATCATGCCGCGGCGGGTGAGGACTGCCCGTAGAGGCCGATGACTTCAACGCCGTGGTCGGCGAGCGGGCTGGCCTGTTGGGCGAGTGCCGCCTCGTGGGCGTCGGACGACAAGATGACCGCGTCAAGATTCAGAGACATCGCCTCCTCCAGGCGGCGGACGGGCAGCCCCCACAGCGTCGGAGTGGCGGCCGGATCGTCGTCGATGATGCAGACGATCTCGACGGGCGGATCGGCGAGTGCGAACCCGGCGGCTCGGGTGTGGCGCCCGGCGCCGTAGATCCCGATGCGGCGATGGCCCATGGTGTCGCAGTACAGCAGCGCGTCGCGCATCCGCGTGGCGCCGACGCCGAACTCGACTCGGAGCCCGTTCGCGTCGAGCACCTCCTTTGGTAGGTCGATCTCGAGCGCCGGACGGATCGCGGTGCGATCAAGTGGCCGCTTCTGGTCGAGCGGCGCGTGCCCGGGAAAGCCGGCGCGTGATCGCGCGTGGAAGATGAGGGCGTCGCTTGCTTGCGTGGCGCCGACGCTGCGTTGCCAGAACTCGGGTGGCGCTTCGCCTCTGCGGGAGAAGTGCTCGTGGCGCTGGACGAGATCGGGGCGTTCCCAAAGGGCGCCGAGCCCTCGTGCGACCCAGTACAGCTCGGTGTCGGCGTAGTCGTGAAAGTACATCGGGGGCATGGGGCCCAGGCCGGCGTAGGCGCGGTCGATCCATGCTCGGCCGAGCCAGGGGCTGCCGCAGAACGAGCGTGTGCGTTCGAAATCGTCGCCGTGGGGCTGCATCACGCCGAAGCCGTCGGGGAAGTGTTCGCGGAACTCGTCGGCGATCTCGTGCGCCCGCTTGCTGGGATCGGGCAGCATGTCGTCGCCGCCGGAGACCACGATGTCGGTGTCGCTGGGCGCCACGTCGCGACACAGAAGGTTCACCGACGCGGCCCAGCCGGGGTAGCTGTCGCGCCGGATGACCCGGTCGGCGGGCGGCTCGGGAGCGCCCGCGTCGATCATCACCGCGACTCGGTAGCCCATGTCGCGCCAGGCCGGCAGGGTCTCGCGGGCGAGGTCGATGTTGGCCGAGGGGATCGCGTACCAGACATCCGATGGCATCAGGCGGCCTCCACATCGGTTGGGTATTGGTGTGGCGTGTTGTGTGCGGGTGATATGGGACCGAGGTGTGCGCCGATCGCGCCGCGCACCAAAGTGTCGCGCAGTTGGCACGTCGGCGGGGCGAGGCGCCAGCGCAGTGGCTGCGTCCCCCGAGCGGCGAGACGTCTAACGAGGTGTTCGTCGTCGAGTGGCGTGACAACGACCGCCGCGTCCGAGTCCCACGGGGCGTCGAGGGGTTGGACCGCTCTGGCGATGTGGTGTGCGATGGTCGGTTCGTCGTCGCGCGGATCGAGCCGTCGACCGGCACGGGTGGCTTCCCGGATCAGGACAGATCCGTTGCGACCACACCCTACGACGACGATCGTGCGTTTCGGATCGATCGACGCGAGCAGTGTTCGAGCGATCTGCGTGGGTGAAACAAGCCTGACTGCGAGCTCTTGCGATGCGGACTCGATCCACACGGGCGTGGCGAAAGGCATCGAGGCCCACCAGGCGCCGAGGCGTTCGAGTCGATCGTGTTGAGTTGTCTGACTAGCCGATCGCCACTCGATGGTGTTGGCTTCTGCGTTGGCCACCTCAATGGCGGCGATGGTGGGATCGAGGTGATGTGGCTCGTCGTGCGTTGTGGCTGCCCACAGCGCGTGGGCGTCGTTGGCGTGGGCGCCGCGAAGAATGGCTTCGGCGCCGAGGCGCATCGCGATGGCAGCTAGTCGTGACCCGAAGTGCGTCGGGCTCAGATCTCTTCGTTTGCTCGCGGCAAGGATCGTGGCACCCCAATTGGCGCCTCGATCGCTCGCAAGACTCGTCGTCGCGCTCGCCGGCGAGAGGCGGTAGTCCAGCACCGCGTCATCACACGCATGGAATCGAACGCCCGCTTCGTGCAACCGCAAGAGCAGGTCGAGATCTTCGGCCCACCGGAGGGTCGAGTCGAATGGTGGTGAGGGCAGGTGGTCTCGGGGCACGATCCACGCCCCCGTTGCGGCGCCGCCGTGATCGAACGGATCGGCGAGCGTTCCATCTTGCGTGACCGGCCGAAACTCTGCATGCATAGCGCCCTGGGGATCGGTGCGGACCCACCCCCCGACGGCGCCCCGAACTCCATTGGCGGCACGCAGCAGCGTCTCGTAGGCGCCGGGCAAGAGGCGGTCGTCAGCATCGAGGAAGTGGAAGTGGTCGCCGGTCGCGTGACGCACGCCCGCGTTGCGTGCGGCGCCGACGCCGCTGGGAGTGATGGACACGAGTCGCACGCGTGGATCGCCGACGCGCTGCACTGCTGCAGCGGTCCTGTCGGTGGATCCGTCGTCGACCACGATCACCTCCCACGTGTCGATCGACTGGGCGCGGAGCGATGCGAGTGTGGTGGCGATGGTCGCCTCGGCGTTATGGGCGGCGATGATCGTCGAGACCGCCGGCGATGCAGTGACGCCTGCGGTCACGCCGAGGCCCCTTGCGGCAAGATCTCCGGCGCGGCGTGCCCGAGTAGAGCTGGATCGAGTCTCTTGGCGAGCGCCTCGTGTTCGAGGATGGTTGACATGATGCGAGCGCCGAAGCGGTCGCGGAAGCGCTCCCGGCGGCGTTCTTTCTGATCGGCACGATCGATGACGCTCTGGTCGTGCTCCGTCCGCTGGGCGACGAGCGCTGGGGTGACTCGATCCCAAACGGCGCGGAGGCGGTCGGCGTCGAACTCTCCGCGGAGTGTCTCGATCGCGGGGCGCAACGCCTCCATGGGCCGATCGCGCAGGCGTTCGTACACGACGGTGGTGGGTTTGTGGCACGCTTTGGGCGGATCGAGCAGCCAGCGTTCGAGGTGGCGGCGATAGTGCCGCGTGGTGGCGTCGATCGCCTCGGATGGCAGGTCGATGGCGTCGACGCCGTGCTCGTAGGTGAGCTGGCTGAAGACCACATCGACCGGCCCGCGGTGCAGGTAGATGACGGGCCCGTCGGGCTCGAGGTCACATTCAAGATCGTGATCGTGCGTGAGCAGCGGCCGCGTGTCGTCGTGCTCGAAGAAATGGCGGGAGAGCAGCGGGCGGTCGAAGTAGAGCTCGAGCGCCATCCTGAGCCAGTGGCTGCCCGT
>JBCAXI010000307.1:0-3766 GCA_038534175.1 Planctomycetota bacterium
ACGCCGGCCGCGTCGTTGTTCAGTTCGCTGTCCGGCTCGGCGGCGGGCGCGGCCGTGCCGATCTCGGAACCGGATTCGGAACCGATCGCTGCGTCGACCGCGGCACCCGTCTTTGCACCAAGCTCAGACGCCGGCGTGCTGGCGTTGTCGCGTTCGCGGAGCGCTTGGGCGCGCGCTTCGGCCGCCGTCAATGCGACCGGCCGCACGAACGCCGAGTGCGCCGTTCCCACGATCACCGCGACGCCCACCAGAGCGAGCATCCTCGTTAGCAACAGCCCGAACCCGCTCGACATCGCCGCGTCTCCATGCGTGTGATTGCTCGCTCGTGGGCGTGCAAGTTAACACGCCGAAAGCCGGGGCTCGTTTGGAGGCCTCGGTCAGGGGTCGACGATCGCGCTGAACTGGACCTTGACGGACTCGTTGTTGTGGTCGGTCTGGATGACGATCTCGCCGTGGGCGATCTGGCGTTTGCGCGCCTCGGCCTGGATGGTCGCGTCGACGCGCCACGCGGTCGCCGGGCCTGTGCCGCCGCCCACGGGAGAGACCTTGAGCGTGACCGACTCGGGGTGGCGCCCGGTGGCGCGCACGTCGGTGACGGTAAACGCCTGGCCGTCACGTGTGCGCACGACGGCGGAGAGCGACTTGGGCACGCCGGACTTCACCTTGCGGAAGCTAAAGACCTTGGTGTCGAGCACGACATCGCCCGCGATCTCGCCCGAGACCCTGACCTTCGTCATGGGCCGCTGCTCGTCGTTCGTCTGGACGTGCACGACCGAGCGCAGCCGACCGGTCTGGCCCTTGGGGTCGAGGTAGAGCTTCATGTCGATCGCGGCGAGGTCCTCGCCGTCGACGCGGACGTATCGGCGCGGCTCGAACTCCCATCGCAGCAGGGCCGGGTCGCCCGAGGCGACCTCCGCCGCCACGATCTCGAAATCCGGCTTGCGCGAGACGAATTGCACCTTGCGGACCGAGGTCTCGCTGGCCGCGACCTGGTCGTAGACCACGCTCGACGGGTTGACCCAGAGCCGCGGCTTGGCGACCGCCTTGACCCGAATCTCGCGCTCGGGCTGGACCGCGTCGTTGGTGTAGACGCGCACGATCTTGTCGCTCAAGCCCCGTCGATTGGACGGGTTGAAGTACACCACCAGCGTCTCAGTCTGGCCCGGCTCGACGGTCTTGCGGGCCGCCTTGGCGCCGACGCAGGTGCACGAGCCGTGGGCCCCCTTGATCTCGAGCGTCGCCGTGCCCACGTTGCGAATCGTCAGCTCGTGGGTCGCGATGTTGTCATCGATCACCTCGCCGAAGTTCACGGCTCGGGCGCTGAGCTGCATCCGCGGGCCCTCAACGGGCACCGGCGTGCCCTCGGTGGGCTTGGGCGGTGCCGGTGGCGCGGGTACCTGTGCCAGCGCCGGGCAAGCCAGGAGCGCGCCGGCGACGAGCGAGAGCGAGACCAGGCGCCTCATCGACGCACCGCCCCGGAGAGCGGGATCTTGACCTGGGGCTCATCGGGCAGGGTCGTCTCGAGGATGAGGTCGCCCCGCACCACACCGCGTCGATCTGGGGCGATGAAGTCGAGCACCACGATCCGAGCCGCGGGGTTGCGCTGGTCGACCTCCGAGGACCAGCGGACGATCTCGCCGTCGGCGTTGGAGCCCTCGAAGCGGATGTTCTTAATGTCGAACGCTCGGCCGGATCGGCTGGTCACGGTCATCTTCCGCTCGTAGGTCTCGCCCATCACGAGCCCGCCGAGCGACACACGCACGGGGTTCGAGGTGAGGTCGCCGCGGATCTCGCCGGTGAGGTTGAGCGTGACGAGCGGCTTGCGGGAGTCGTTGGTGCGCATGACCAGCTTCCCGCGGCGGACGCCCGCCTGGGCCTGCGAGTCGATCGTGACGATGATCTCGCCCAGCGTGGCCTTCTCGCCGTCGATCACGTGCGGACGGAACTGGCCCAGCTCGGCGGTGATGCCCTGGATGTTCTCGCCGGTGAGCTCGAGCTCGGTGACCTCGAAGTTCTCGCTGCGGGCCTGGGCCTGCACGCGGATCACGTGCTCGTCGCCGCGATAGATGCGCTGGAGCGTGATCGCCAGCGGGTTGAACTCGACAAGCTTGATCACCTCGGCGCCGATCTGCAGCACGCGCGAGGGGCGATCGGGATCGTTGCTCATCACGGTGATGCGCTGGCGGGTGAGCCCACGCTTCTTGGAGGGGTCGAACTGCACCTTGATCTCGCCGCGCTCGCCCGGCGCGTACACCTTCTTGGACATCTTGGGGATGGTGCAGCCGCAGCCGGCGCGGACCTGCTTGATTTCTAGCGGCGCCGAGCCGGTGTTGCGGAACGCGAAGGTCGTCTCGACCTTCCGCTCGTCGGTCACGCGTCCGAACTCGTGCTCGGTCTGCTCGAAGACGAGCTCAGCCGACGGCTCGCCGAGCATCGGGCCCTGGTTGGGCGCCGGGAGATCCGGGTCGAGCACCTGGGCCGACGCCATCGGCGCCAGCCCCATCGCGAGTGCGATCAGTCCCAGTCGTGTGCACGTGGTCGGACGCATGCGTCTCCTCATTCCGTGTAGGGCCGATACCCGATTCGGGTCGATATCGACATGCCTGCATCGGGCGAATGCCCGCCGCGGGTATCCATCCGGCCTCCCCGCGAACTGATACGACATCATCGCGCCTTGGGCCCGCTCCGCCAGAGGGGATGTCACGGTGCGTTACCGCTTGGTGACTCCGGGCCCGGTCTTCGCCTCGTGACCCGACCCAGCCTGTGATGGGATCGGTTCTGGGACGTCTTGGTCGGGCCGTCGGCTTGGCTCGGGGCCGGCGGCCCACGCGTCGATGGCGGCGTAGACCTCGGAAACGCTGGACGCGGTGCGCACGCCGTCCTTGAGGGCCTTGCAATGGCTCCCGTTGATGTCCTTGCCAAGCCAGGAGATCTTCTGGCGGATCTTGGCCAGCGCGTGGGCCTCGCCCCGGTACTCGACCATGCGCTGGACGTAGGACCGCACGGCCTCCAGCTTTCGGCCCTCGGAAACGGGCTCGGGCAGCTCGCCGGTGGTCTGCAACGCCCAGGCCTCGCCGAACACCCACGGGCGCCCAAACGCGCCCCGCCCGATCATCACGCCGGCGCAGCCGGTCTCACGAAGCATCTCAAGGGCGTCATCGGCGGTGCGCACGTCGCCGTTCCCGATGACCGGCACGCCGGGCGCGCGCTGGGCCATGGTCTCAACAACGCGTCGGATGCCCTCGCGTCGGCATGCGCCCTTGAACCGTTGCTCGGTGGTGCGCCCGTGGACGGTGATCGCCGCGACGCCCACGCCCGCGAGCCGCACCGCCAGCTCGCCCGCGCACCCGGCCTCGTAGGCCGCCTCGTCCCACCCGAGCCGCATCTTGGCGGTCAGCGGGATCGCATCGGGCAACGCCGCCCGGGCCGCCTCGGCGATCGATACGGCGCGGGTCAGATCGCACATCAGCTTCGAGCCGCCGTCTTTTTTGGTGACCTTGTCAACGGGGCAGCCCATGTTGAGATCGACGATCGTCGCGCCGTGATCGGCGCACCACCGCGCCCCCTCGGCCATGACGCCCGGATCGCTGCCGTAGAGCTGCATGCCGATGGGGCGGTCTTCGTCGCTGGTGCGGGCCAGGTCCCTCGCGGCGTCCGACCCGCAGATGAGCCCCTTCGGGCTGAGCAGGTCGGTGCACGCGAGGCCGACGCCTCCCAGCTCGCGGACCGTGAGGCGCCACGCGAGGTCGCACCACCCCGCGATGGG
>JBCAXI010000308.1:0-3765 GCA_038534175.1 Planctomycetota bacterium
GTGGACGCGCGGCCGCAACGGGCCGTTCGAGTTCGATGTTGTGCCCGCTGGCTCGATGATCCACTACTTCCGGGCCGATCGTCCGGGCCAGCGGCGCGGGATCCCCGACATCACGCCGGCTTTGCCGCTGTTCGCGCAGCTGCGCCGGTACACGCTCGCGGTGATCGCCGCGGCCGAGACCGCCGCGGACTTCGCGGCCGTGCTCTACACCGATGCGCCGGCGAACGGCGAGGCCGATCCGCTTGAGCCCATGGACATGGTCGGACTCGAGAAGCGGCTGGCGACCGTGCTGCCCGGTGGGTGGAAGCTCGGGCAGATCCACGCCGAGCAGCCGGCGACGACGTACGCGGAGTTCAAGCGGGAGATCCTCAACGAGATTGCCCGGTGCCTGAGCATGCCGTTCAACGTCGCGGCTGGGAACAGCTCGGGGTACAACTACGCCTCGGGCCGGCTGGACCACCAGACGTACTTCAAGAGCATCCGCGTCGAGCAGCACCAGATGCAGGTGTCGGTGCTCGACCGCATCCTCGCCGCGTGGTTCGCCGAGGCGGCGCTGGTCGAGGGGCTGTTGCCGCAGGCGCTGCGGACACGCGACGCGGTGACGCCGCACGCCCAACATCACACATGGTTCTGGGACGGCGTCGAGCACGTCGACCCGGCGAAGGAAGCGAACGCGCAGGCGACGCGGCTTGCGAATCACACGACGACGCTCGCCGCAGAGTACGCGCGGCAGGGCCGGGACTGGGAAGACGAGCTGCGGCAGCGCGCCAAGGAGGTGCGGCTGCTGCGGGAACTCGGGCTTCCCGAGGGGCTCGCCGCGCCCGCGGCGGATCCCACCGACACCGACGAGACCGAAGACGAACGCGACGAGAGTCGCAAGGAGGCCGCATGATCGCTGTGAACCCCAACCTGAAGACCGCGACCAACCCGATGTTTATCGCCGCCGCGGCGGACGACGCGCTCCGTGATGATCAGAAGTCCGTGGCGCTGACCGCCCGGGCGGAGATCGACCTGTCGGCGGCGGCGGAGGCTACCGATGATCCCATGCCGCTGCCACGTTTCCGCATGGTGGCGTACACCGGCGAGGCGATGCGCCTCGCGGGCTGGCGGCACCCGGTGGTGATCGACCTCGCGGGCCTGTCCGTCCCGTCGCAGAACCGGCCGATCCGGTTCGGGCACGACGCGCAGGCCGGCGTGGGTCACACCGACGCGATCGGCGTGGACGGCGGGCAGCTTGTTGCCTCCGGCGTGATCAGTCGAGATACGGCCGCCGCCAAGGAGGTCGTGGCGTCGAGCCGGAACGGGTTCCCATGGCAGGCCTCAGTCGGGGCGTCTGTGGATGAGTTCGAGTTTGTGCGTCCGAACCAGTCCGTGACCGTCAACGGCCGCGAGTTCACCGGGCCGGTGAACGTCGTGCGGCGTTCGACACTCGGCGAGATCAGCTTCGTGGACCTCGGGGCCGATGGGCGGACCAGCGCGACGATCGCGGCGTCGGCCGGAACCGAACCCGACGACGGCGGCGAGACACCGCCCGCAGCCGAACCCAACCAGATCGACCCCGGCCGCGACGTGGTTGCAGAGATACGGTCCCAGGCGGCGGCCGAGACCGATCGGATCTCTGCGATCCGCCGGATCTGCTCCGGTGAGCACCGGTCGCTCGAAGCGCAGGCGATCCGGGACGGCTGGGACGCGACACGCTGCGAACTCGAGGTCCTCCGGGCAAGCCGCCCGAAGGCCCCCGCGGCGCATGTGCCCACCAACCTCGTCACCGACGGCGTGCTCCAGGCCGCGTGCATGCTCAGCGGCCGGATCCACCAGCCCGAGCGGTTCTGCGAGGAGCAGGACCTCGACGCAGCATCCAAGCGGTTCGGGCAGACGCTCGGACTCCAGGAACTCCTGCTCGAAGCCGCGTGGGCGAACGGGTACTCCGGCCGGACGTTCCGGGACTGGTCGGCTGTCATGGACGCCGCGTTCGGTCGCGGCATCGAGGCCGCGGGCTCGACGGTGAGCATCGGCGGGATCCTCTCGAACGTCGCCAACAAGTTCCTCCTCGACGGTTTCAACAGCGTCGAGCGCACCTGGCGGAACATCGCCGCGATCCGCAGCGTCACGGACTTCAAGACCGTCACCAGCTACCGGCTCACCGGCAACGACCAGTACGAGCGGGTCTCGCCCGGCGGCGAGATCAAGCACGGGACGCTCGGCGAGGAGACCTACACCAACAAAGCGGACACCTACGCCCTGATGCTGGCGATCGACCGGACCGACATCATCAACGACGACCTCGGGGCCATCACGACGGTGCCCCGCAAGCTCGGTGCGGGGTCGGGGAAGACGATCAACGACATCTTCTGGAAGACGTTCCTCGCGAACTCGGCGTTCTTTGCGGCCGGCAACAACAACTTCATCAGCGGGGCGGACACGGCCCTCGGCATCGACGGGCTGACCAAGGCCGAGGTCACGTTTATGGACCAGGTCGACTCGGACGGCAAGCCGCTGGGCGTCATGCCGGCGATCCTGCTGGTGCCGACGGCGCTGTCGGCGATGGGCAGCCAACTCTTCAAGAGCATGGAGCTGCGCGACAACGGCTCGAGCGCGAAGTACCCCGTCAGCAACCCGCACCAAGGCAAGTTCCGCGTCGAGGTCAGCCGGTACCTCTCGAACGCCGCCTACCCGGGCAACTCGAGCAAGGCGTGGTACCTGCTCGCAGGCGCTGAGGACCTGCCGGTGATCGAGGTCGCGTTCCTCAACGGCCAGGAGGCACCGACCATCGAGACCGCCGAGCAGAGCTTCAACCGGCTCGGGATCCAGATGCGCGGCTACCACGACTTCGGCGTCGCGCTGCAGGACCCGCGCGGCGGCGTCAAGGCAAAGGGTGAGGCGTGAGCCAGTTTGGCGGCGGGAAGTCGCCGGGCGATGGGGTGAACGAGTCACCCGGCGGCGACATCGGTGACGGGTTCCTCGACACCCGCTTCGACACGCTGTTCACCGAGACGACGGACGGCACCGACACGACAGATGACAACGAGCCAGAAGGAGACGGCATGGCAACGTTCATTCAGGATGGAGACGCGGTTGACTTTCAGCCTGCGGCGGATGTGGCGGCTGGCGAGGTGGTGGTGCAGGGCGATCTGGTCGGTGTGGCCAAGACGCCCATCGCGAACGGCGCGCTCGGCTCGCTGGCGACACGCGGCGTGTTCGACTTCGCCAAGGCCGCGGGCGGTGCGATCTCACCCGGTGCGGTCCTGTACTGGGACAGTTCGAACGGCGTCGCGACGACCACGGCCAGCGGGAACAAGCGGATCGGGAAAGCCGTGGCTGCTGCGGCGACCGCGGACACCACGGTGCGTGGGCTGCTCGCGCCTTGATGTCGACTCGGACGAGGAGGACCCGCCGTGGGTGACCTGCTGGCCAAGGGATCCGAGATGCTCGACCGCACGCGGCGGGCGCACCTGTCGCGCACGGTGGTCTACCGCCGGGGCTCCGAAAGCGTGGAGATCGAAGCCACGGTCGGATCGACGGCGTTCGACCGCACCGACGAGTACGGCGTCGTCCACCGCATCGAGTCGCGGGACTACCTCGTCGCGGCGGCGGATCTGGTGCTTGGCGGCGAGGCGGTCTCGCCCAAGGCCGGGGATCGGATCACGGAGACGGACGAGGCCCGCGTGCACGAGTACGAGGTCATGTCGTCTGGTTCTCTTGGGCGGGATGAGCCCGCGTGGCGGTACAGCGACCCGCAGCGACGCACGCTTCGGATCCACACCA
>JBCAXI010000309.1:0-3749 GCA_038534175.1 Planctomycetota bacterium
CGGCGTCGAGCTGGGGATCGCCGCCGTTCCACATCTTGGCGGGGTCGTCGATGACCTCGATATCGGGGTCGACGCCGTGGCCCTCGACACCCCAGGTGCCGTCGGTCTCGTAGAACGCCCAGTTGGGAACGGCCGTGTAGCCGCCGTCGATGAGCGGCGGCACGCCGCCGATGCCCACGAGTCCGCCCCAGGTTCGGGTGCCGATGACCGGGCCGATGTTCATCTTCTTGAAGTACCAGGGGAAGGCGTCTCCGCCAGAGCCGGCCGGCCCGTTGGCGAGCATGGCCTTGGGGCCCTGGTGGGAGTCTGGCGGCCAGGGCGTGTCGCGGCCGTGTCGGCGTGCGAAGTAGTTCTGGCGTGGGCGGTTGAGGAGCTCGATAAAGCGGGTGGGCACCTGGCCGCCGCCGTTCCAGCGCTCGTCGATGATGAGCGCGTCCTTGTGCATCTGCCCGTAGAACTGACGGAAGAGCTCGTTCTGGCCGTTCACGCCGGTGTCGGGCACGTGGATGTAGCCGATGCGTCCGCTGCTGGCGGCCTCAACCGCGGCGCGGTTGGACTCGACCCAGTCTCGATAGCGGAGCGAGCCCTCGTTGCCGATCGGCTCGACAACGACCTCGCGGGCGTCGTCGTTCATCTCCGGCGCGTCGTTGACCGTGATGGTGATCGTCTTGCCGGCCATGCCGACGAATGACGCCCAGACGTTCTTGGAGGTGTCGACCGGCTCGCCGTTGACCGCGAGGAGGTAGTCGTTGACGCCGACGTCCTTGTTGGAGAGCGGGCCGCGGGCGTCGAGGTCCCACTCGGCGCCCTGGAGGATGTTGGTGATGCGGTATGCATCGTTCTTGAGCTCGAAGTCGGCGCCGAGCAGGCCGACGCTGCGGCTGGGCTCGTCCTCGACGTCGCCGCCCCAGTAGTAGGCGTGCCCGACGTTCAGCTCGCCGATCATCTCACCGATGATCATGCTGACGTCGTCGCGGCTGACCGCGTCTTCGAGCATGGCGGCGTACTGCTTGCCAATCGCGTCCCAGTCGACGCCGTGCATGGAAGGGTCGTAGAAGTAGTCGCGGTGTCGGCGCCACGCGTCGAAGAAGATCTGGCGCCACTCGGCGCGGGGGTCGATGGTGACCTCCATGCCGTCGGTGGAGATCACGTCTTCCATTTTCTGATCGGGCGCGGGATCGATGAAGGCGAACTTGCCCTGGTGGGCGACGATGAGCCGCTTGCCATCGGCGGTGGGACCGAAGTTGGTCGTGCCCTCCAGCACGGTCTTGGCCTCGGGATCCTCGCCGTCTTCCTTGGCCTTGTTGATATCGATGATCTTGATCGAGCCATCGCCGCCGCCGGGCATGCCGGCGCTGTGGCCGAAGACGAGCTTACCGCCGTCAACGACGTAGAGGTTGGTGAACGAGCCGCGACCGACGGGCACGAGCTCGGCGCGGGCCTCGAAGCCGGCGAGATCGATCGTGATGGGATCGGCCTCTTCCTCTTCGTCGGCGTCCTCATCACCCTCGTCGTCCGCGTCTTCGTCGTCCTTGGCTTCTTCGTCTGCTTCGTCGTCGGCGTCTTCGTCCTGCCAAGAGACCTCGTCGATCGTGGGCGCGAAGGGCGACTCGACGTCCTCGCGGAGCGGGACAACGGCAAGCTGGTCGGTGCGGTTGTAGACGAAGCTCGACCCGATGTCTTCATAAGCCGGCTGGTTGAACGCGCGGTTGGTCGCGAAGTAGAGGAACTCGCCCTCGCGATCGAACGCGGGCTCGGAGTCGTTGAACATGTCGCTGGTGACCTGCGTCGTGCGGCCCTCGGCGACATTGTAAACCCAGATGGAGTTGTTCCAGCCCTCGTCGCCGCCGCGTGCGTAGGCGAGCCAGGCGCCATCATGCGACCAGCTCATGTCGGTGCCGAACGCGTTGGGGTCGGTGTCGATTTTGGTCTTGTCGCCGCTCTCGACCTCGATGAGCGTGAGCGTGCCGGTCTGGTCGAGCACGACGAGGCTCTCGCTGTCGGGGGCCCAGACGATGTCCTCGATGAACCAGCGGTGGTTGTTGGTGAGCTTGCGGGGCTCGTCCTTGCCATCGGACTGGCGAACGTAGAGCTCGTGCTCGCCCGTCTCGTCGGACTGGTAGGCGATCCACTGGCCGCAGGGCGACCAGGCGGGGTTGCGCTCGCCAACGCCGCTGGTCTTGGTGAGGTTGATGGGCGTGCCGTTCTTAGCGGGCACGGACCACAGATCACCGCGGGCCTCGAACACGACGCGTTTGCCGGAGGGCGAGGTATCGCCGCCGGCCAGGTGCTCGGAGGCGTCGACGACGCGCGGGCGGATGGAGGTGCGGGCGCCGGGAATCTGCACGTCGACGGCGCGGGATCTTCCCGAGCCGAGATCGAGCAGATGGAGGTGCGAGCCGAGCTGGTAGACGATCTCGCCTCGGCCGTTGGCGCCGGGCCCGATCGCGGGCCACTTGATGTCGTTGTCGCGGTGCTTGGTGACCTGCGCTCGGTTGCCGGTCTTGGTGTCGTACTTCCAGATGTTTCTGCGGTGCTCGGGCCCGTCGTCTGACATGTAGTAGACGGTGTCGTTGTGCCACATGGGCTGCGAGTCAGTGCCCTCGAAGTCGGTGATCTTCTTGGACTGCTTGGAGTTAATGTTGAAGAGCCAGATGTCGCTGGCGAGGCCGCCGCGGTAGCGCTTCCACGTGCGCCCATCGCGGTCGTGTTGGACATAGGCGATCCACTCGCCATCGTCATGCATTGAGGACCAAGCGCCGTAGGCGATCGGCAGCTTGTTGGGCATGCCGCCCTCGGGCGAGAGCGTGAAGATCTCGTCCATGCGCCCGAGTCCGGCGAGGCCGTTCTGGAAGTAGAGCAACTCGCCGGTGGAGGTCCAGTCGCAGAGTTCCTCGTTGGAGGGGTGGTGCGTGAGGCGCTCGGGGATGGCACCATTCTCAAGCCCGACGCGGTAGATATCCCTGTCGCCGTCGTAGTTGCCGACGAACGCGAGGCTCCGGCCGTCGGGGCTGAAGCGTGGGAAGCGCTCGCGCCCCGGGGGCGACGCGATGGGCTTGGCAACGCCGCCCTCGCGGGGGACGATCCAGAGATCGTTCGCGTACACGAAGACGATGCTGTCCTTGGAGACGTCGGGGTGGCGGATCATGCCGCCGTGCACGGGCGCGCGCCCGTCGTCGGGCGCGGTCTCCGCGGCGACGCTGGTGGTTGCCAGGCCGGTCATCGCGGCGGCCGCCACGGCGAGGCCCTTGGTGCGGATCGGGTTCATGGGTTCATTCTCCTGCGTGGTCTCGTCGACGCCCGATTCGACATCGGCTTCGACGCCTGCTTCAACACTCGGCCCCGTCGGCATGGCGACCGGAGCGATCACCGGCCCAGCCGAATCGGTGGGTTCTGGTACCACCGAGAGCTCCTCGGGGTGCGACGCCGGGGACGCGACGGGCGCGGATACCGGCTCGGGCTGCGCGGTCGGGCGCACGCGGCGCTGCTCCTCGGTGTTCAGCCGGCGCCCGGGACGCGGGGCCTTCTCGGCGCTGGCTCGGACCTCGGGCGAGACGAGCGGGTGGTTGAGGCCCAGCCGCTCGATCGTCGGGTGCAACGGATCGGGGCCACGTGGGCGGTGCATGTCGGCCTGGAAGGACTCGGACGTGTCGAGGAGATCGTCGACCGCCGCCTGAAGTTGTGGATCGACGCCCTCGGCCTCGTGGCTGGGCGTGATGGGCACGTCCAGATCGGGCATTGCGCCGTTG
>JBCAXI010000310.1:0-3739 GCA_038534175.1 Planctomycetota bacterium
CGGCATGGCAGTCTTATGACCTCACAGCAGCCTATCACGACCGAGCCGGCGCCCGCGTGGCGTGGTGAAGAACTCCAGGATCTCCACCGTCGCAACGACAAGGCCGACAAGGTCAAGGCCATGTTCGGCGCGATCGCCCGCCGGTATGACCTGAACAACAGAGTGCACTCGCTCTGGCGCGACCAGGCCTGGCGCCGGCACGCGGTGCGGCGGGCGCGGGTGGGCGCGGGTGATCACGCGCTCGACGTCGCGTGCGGCACCGGGGACCTCACGCACGCGCTGGTCCGCGGGGGCGCCGAGCGTGTCGTCGGCCTGGATTTCACCCCCGAGATGCTCGATCTGGCGCGGGTGAAGCGCGATCGGCTCGCGGAGGATCGATCGGGGCGCGTCGAGTACATCGAGGGGGACGCGCAGGCGTTGCCGTTCAACGACGCGAGCTTCGACGTGCTCACGATCGCGTTTGGCATCCGCAACGTGCAGCGGCCCGAGGTGGCGGTGGGGGAGTTCGCGCGGGTTCTGCGCCCCGGCGGCAGGCTGGTGATTCTCGAGTTCGACCGCCCGGCGTTCCCGCCCATGCGGTGGTTCAACGATTTCTACGCCGGCTGGGTGATGCCCCGCACCGCGACGCTCATCAGCGGCGACACGAGCGGGGCGTACCGGTACCTGCCGAAGTCGGTGGGCTCGTTCATGCCTCGCCGGGCGATGCTCGAACTAATCGGGGGCGCGGGATTCATCGAGGCCAAGGCGGACACGCTGACGCTCGGAATTTGCGCGTGTTATCACGCCGTGCGCGGGTGAGTCGAGTTATCGGGCGTTGGGCTGTGATCGACGCAGTGTCTGCGCACGCTCGTCCGCGATGCGTTCTCTGCTGTTGAAATCGTGGGGGCCCCGCCGATGGACTGGCCTCGCGGCCGGATCGGCCTGAGCCCGGCGGGACGTCGGGGCCAACAACCAACGCACTGGATGACCGTTGTGGTGGAACCGCGGCGGCTCGGCGACACACGCCGGAGGGGTTCCACCATGTCGACTTGCAACTTCGATAGTCAGGCCGCCGTCGAGCGGCTGTTCGACGCGCTGTCTCGGGGCGATCGTCCCGCGGCCCGGGCCGTGGCCCACGACGCCGCCGAGGACGGGCTGCGACCGGACGAGGTGCTCGCCGAGCTGTACTGGCCCACGTACGAGCTGCTCGAGAAGCTGTTCCGTCAGGACCAGCTCTCGAACCTGTCGTATCGCCTGGCGACACGGCTGCTTCGGGTGCTGGTCGATCGGACGGCGGCGCAGCTCATCCGCCGACCGGCGATGAGCCGCAGCGTGTTCGCGGCCTGCGGGCCGACCGAGTCCGACGAGCTCGCGGCGCAGATCGCGACCGATTTGCTCGAATCTCAGGGATTCGACGTGGTGTTCGCCGGAGGCGGCGTGGCGGTCGACGAGATTCTCGGCCAGGTGCACGAGAACCGTCCGGACGTGTTGCTGCTCTTCGCCGCGGCACCGGGCGACCTGCCCGCGACGCGCCAGACGATCGACAAGCTGCACGAGATCGGGGCCTGCCCGGACATGCAGATCGTGGTCGGCGGTGGCGTGTTCAACCGTGCCGACGGTCTCGCCGAGGAGATCGGGGCGGATCTTTGGGCGATCGACCCGCTCGAGCTCGTCGAGATCATGACGCTCGAGCCGGAGCAGCGGTCGATTCCCGAACAGCGGACGGTCGGCCGCAAGCGCCGCGACGCGGCTTGATCGGAATTTGTTCGCACCAACGGGTGCTCACGACAGTGGTGGAGGCCCCGCCGGCGATGCCGAGCGGGGCCTTTTTTGTTTGGGCTTTGGATTGTCCGTGTCGCGTTCTTGTCACCCAACCGGCGAATGGAGTGCAACAGCGGGCATCGCGTCCGGTAGGCTGAACGGGTCGGGCGATGGCCGCGCTCGCCGCGCTGCGGCGTGATTGGGTTTGAACGGGCTCTGCTGGATCCTGTTGGGTCATGCGGGGCTCGGCGCCCGGGAAGGTCGGCGATGGATCGAGCAGAAGAACAGAGGCTGATCCGACTGGCCGCGGCCGGTGATCGAGAGGCCGCCGGTGTCTTCATCGAGGCCCACCAGCGATCGCTGTTCGCGTACCTGGTTCGGATCAGCGGCCGACCGGATGTCGCAGAGGACATTGTGCAAGAGGCGTTCGTCCGTGTGCTGACGAACCTCGACCGGTTCGACGAGCGGTACCGCTTCTCGACGTGGCTGTTCACGATCGCGCGGCGGCTGTACGTCAACGCGATGCAGAAGCTGCGACCCGCGTACGACACCGACGCGGTGAGCGCACGCGGTGGCTTCGGCCCGACGCCGGACGCACCGGTGTACGCGGCCTCCGACCATGTCGTCGAGCGCGACGCGATCCAAGAGCTTCTGATGGAATTGAGCGAGGAGCAGCGCGAGGCGCTCGTGCTGTTCCACCAGCTCGATTGGCCGATCGCGCTGATCGCCGAGCACCTGGGCATGCCCGAGGGCACGGTGAAGAGCCATCTGCATCGCGGGCGTCGTCGTCTGCGTTCGTTGCTCGAAGCGCACGAGGTGCACGCCCAACGTGTGGAGGACGCGCTGGCGTGAGCAGGTCGGCGAGCCAATCCGAGGGCGAGTTTCAACACGCGCACTGGATCTCCGACGGCCTGAAGGCGTCGGCGAGCGGCCCATCGGACAATCTCACCGATCGCGTGCTGGACGACATCGGGCGTCGCCGCGGATTCCTGTCGCCCCGGGGTCGCCGCCTTGTGCGGGTGACGCGTCTTTCGGTGGCTTCGGGTGTACTCATCGGGCTGGCGGTGCTGGCGGTGGCGCGTCGGGCCGACATTGGCCTGCTTGCGCACCGTGATACGGGTGCCTCGATTGAGAGCGTGGAGCGTGCGGCCCAGGCCGACGCGACGGGGGCGCTGCGAACGATCGAGTCGCTGGTGTCGAGCGCGATCGAGGCCGCAGAGCGTCTGGAAGCCGAGCCGACGCGCACGCGTGCGATGGTTCGTGAGGATCTGACGCGCCTGGTCGGTCAGGCGGCGGCGCCGGCGCTGGGTGAGCTCTCGGTCTTCGAGACGCCAATCACCGAGGGCGTGGAGGCGGTGCTGGCGTTCTCGCCCTCGATCATCAGCGAGCAGCCTCGGCAGGCCTTTACTGACGTTTGGTCCTCGCCCGCGTTGTGCGGCGAGTTGGGTGTCGCGTCTTGTGTCACCACGCCGCTGGGCGTGGAGTGGCGGCGATCGCCCGACGGTCAGCTGGCGGTGCATCCGCTGGCGTTGCCATCGGGGGCGGCGTCGTCGGCTTCCTGGTTGCCTCCGACCGACGTGCCGCTGGCGCCGTGATCGCTCGACGTCTTCTCGCGTTTTTGGCGATTGTCTGGCCCTCGCTGTCGCACGCGAGCGAGTGGACAGAGCTGCTCTCTTCACTGGATGATTGGCGGGCGGCGATCCACGCCGAGGCGATCGGTGAGCTCACGATCGAGGCGGGCGCCGGGGCGATCCACCGGCTCGCGTCGGAGAGCGAGGAGCTGGCGGAAACGCGCGTGGCGTGGCGCGCGTTGGCGTTCCGGCTCGGTCTCGAGCCCGACGCGGCGGTGGACGCGCTACTGGGTGAGGCGTTCACGCTGGTGCTGGCCGAGCCCGACGGAGATGGCTCGGCCGATTGGATTCTGCAGACGCGTCTGGACGCCGACACCGCGAGGCGCGTGTCGGGCGCCCTCAAGGTGGCGCCGCGGGATCGCATCGGC